>JAYVDQ010000001.1:0-8178 GCA_043749325.1 Chloracidobacterium sp.
ACCCGATTTCAAATCGATAAATCTCCCAATGGCAACTAACATTTTATTTCTCAATACTTTCCGGCGATACCGGAAACAAACGTTGGGACACTAGTGATAGTTTTTATATTCTTATTCGTGCATTCGTGGCAACAAATATTAGGCACGAATGCACGAATCTGAAAAGAGATAACGAAAGTTTTTGATTTCTTTATTACTCGACTGGACCAAACAAATATATGAAATTCGGACAAGTCCCAACCCCTGAGGACATAGATTTCACTATCCCGGCCGATCACCCCGATACAAAGCACGTTCTCGAAAAATCAAAGCCGAACGAGTTGGAGATCCACATCGGCTGCGCCAAATGGAACAAGACAGATCTAAAGGGTTTTTACCCGAAAGGCGTCAAAGACGAGCTTGGGTATTATTCGACGCAGTTTAATTGTATTGAGTTAAACGCCACGTTTTACAGGCTGTTTCCGCCGAGTACATTTGAAAAATGGCGTGCGACGGTGCCCGAGGGATTCAAATTCTTTCCAAAACTAGAGCAGACGATCTCGCATTTCCGGCGGCTAAACGATGTCGAGGCCGTGGTTGAAAACAACGTGACCAATTTTTCGCACCTTCAGGAAAAGCTCGGGATGCCTTTTCTCCAATTGCACAATAATTTTGGCACCAAGGATCTCGACCGCGTTAAGACATTTGTTGCAAATTGGCAATATGACATCCCGCTTGCGGTTGAGTTTCGGCATACCGATTGGTATAACGACCCGGCGGTCTCGTCGGAGGTGTACGACCTGCTTGAAACTAATGGCATCACTAATGTGCTTGTCGATACCGCCGGGCGACGCGATCTGATGCACATGCGGCTGACGACTCCGACCGCCTTTGTTCGATGGGTTGGTGCAAATCATCCGTCGGATTACGCGAGACTGGATCAATGGGTCGAGAGGGTCGCCGCGTGGAAAGAACAGGGGCTGAAAGAACTAAATTTCTTTGTCCACCAAAATATCGAAAAGGAATCTCCGCTGCTGTCGGCCTACTTTATCGGCAGACTCAATAAAAAGCTCGGTACGAATCTGCAAATTCCCAAAACGTTGGATTCGCCACCGACTAACGGCGGGTTTGTTTAGTTGATCATTGGGTCTAGCCCAAGAAAACCGCACCGCCAAAGGTCAGCAGCAGGATCACGCTGACGAAAGCGTTTGTCGTGAAGAACGCGGCGTTCATTCGCGAGAGATCGTTGGCTCTGACCAGCGTGTGCTGGTAGAAAAGCAAAGCTCCGACCGCGATCACGCCGCCCAACGCCAGCCAACTGAGGCCTGTCGCTAAATAAAGAAGCAGCAGCATGATAAAAGCCTGAAGGTGAAAAAGCCTTGCGATCCAGAGGGCGTTTTTGATGCCGAACCTGGCAGGTATCGAGCGAAGGCCTTGGCGGCGGTCGTATTCAAAATCCTGACAAGCGTACAGCACGTCAAACCCGGCTGTCCAGATCAGGACAAACAGCGAAAGCAGGATCGGAACCTCGTCCCTAAGGTCGCCGCGAACGGCGATCCAAGCAGCCGACGGCGAGATAGCGAGAGCGAGGCCCAAAATCAGGTGGGCGAAAGATGTGAACCGTTTGGCGTAGGAATAGCCAAGGACGCAAATAAGTGCGACCGGGGACAAGGCAAATGTCAGCCAGTTGAGCGAATATGACGCCAGCAAAAATACGCCGATCGAGACGTAGAGAAATATCCATGCAAAGCCGACGGAGAGCTTGCCGCTTGGTAATTCGCGGTTGGCGGTGCGCGGATTTTTTGCATCGATGTCTCGGTCGACTATACGGTTAAATGTCATTGCGGCCGAACGGGCTCCGACCATCGCGACCGTGATCCAGAGCATTTGCCGCCACGACGGCAGGCCGGCGGCGGCAAGGATTGCACCTAGAAAAGCAAACGGAAGAGCAAACAGCGTATGCTCGAACTTGATCATCGCGAGCGTGGTTTTTAGTTTTTGCCAGATAGATGCCATTTTTGACGCCAGCCCAAACGACGAGTTTAGCAAAATAGGGCATTCGAGTCTTGCCGCCGGAGAAGTTGCAAAAAGCGGACGGAGTTTTATACGATAAGCCGAAAGCAGTTATGGACGCTCAACAACTCATCGAAACTTGGCAGATCAATAACCGGATCAATCTGTATCTGCTTGATGGAATCGCAGCCGAATATTTGGACGACGTACTTGCTTCAAAGGGACGTGATGTGGCGAATCAGTTTGCTCATATCCACAACGTCCGACTGATGTGGCTCAAGGTTTCGCTTCCGGCCGAATTCGAAGGATTGGCCAAAATCGAAAAGGATCAGCCGATCGATAAGGAGCTATTGGCGACGTCGCTGGCGCGATCCGGCGAGAGCATTAAGCGGCTCCTGGAACATGCCGTTGAAAATGGCGGCAAGGTCAAGGGCTTCAAACCGCATGTCGGGGCCTTTCTGGGATATCTGATCGCCCATGACGCCCATCATCGATCACAGGTCATAATCGCACTAAAACAATCCGGCCACCGTCTCGATCAAAAGATCGGCTACGGCATCTGGGAATGGGGAAGCCGCTGACGTGATAAATGAATCATCAATGCAGGCGGCAGCACAGCCGCGTCTTTTTTGCAAGAACTCGTGGCTGGAATATAATGGTTGTATGGAAAACATGGAATCATATCAACCGTGGCAAGTAGGAACAGCACAACTTCTTTTAGATGTTCTAATTAAAATCAACGGGCATTTCAATTTGGGGAAAGTTGGAATCGGTGGCTGTGATTTGAATATTGAAGCAGATACTCAGTTAAAAACTGCAAAGATCACGCTCCATAATTTGGAACCTGAAGTGATACATCTTAATTTTTATGAGAAATCTGGAGTCGGCCGCCCTATTCAATTTGTTATTGCCGATCTTGAGAGAGATATCTCAAACGCGCTTAACAAACTGATAACACGCAATGACTCGATTGGTTGTGCTTCTTCTTAATTATGTTTGTTCCGTTCATATTCTTCTAGCCATTTGATAGAGGTTGAATGTCCAAGATTAGCCGCCTCTCTTACGAATCCCAACCCTCTCTGACGATCAAGTTCAATCCCATATTCGGGATAAAGGTGCATCATTCCGACAAGATAGAGAACAGGGAGATTGGTAGGATTTACCTTGTATGCTTTTTCTATCCAATAACAGGCGTCGTGCATCTCGCCGATACCAAGCAGTGACTTTATTTTCAAGAAGTAAACTTCATCCAGCTTATAATCAGACGGCCGGGATTCAGTCTCACTAAGAGACACGAGCCTATCAATATATTTTAAGGCATGCTGAAATTTCTTTTCTTTTTGAAAATGAACTGCGGTATTGAATAGCCCGTCAAGATTGTCAGGATCACGTTCTAGAGCATTAAGTAAATAAGTTTCCGAATCCGCAATGCGTCCAAGCGATTCCATTATTGATGCTTTGCGAACCATCAAGGAAGAGTTAGAAGGAAAAACCTTTAAGGCAAGATCAATTGCATCCAACGCCTCGTCAAAGCGGTTTAAACGTTGGAACACCTTTACCCTGTCAATATAGAGATTAATCCTATCAGGGCCGAACTCGACGGCTCGTTCATAGCATAAGATTGACTCGTCGAAACGATTTAGTTCGAACAATATCAAACCTTTTGTATGCCAATTCAGCCAATCTGCACACGATAATTCTATAGCCTGATTGATCGCACTCAAGGCTTCCTGATGTTTGCCAAGAGTTCGCAGTGACATCGCCTTAGCGCCAAGAGCATTAGGTGTTTCGGACGATTGTTTCGGTGGCGGACCGGGAGCAAGCTTAATTCTTGAAGGGTCTTCATAAGACACTAGCCAAACATACAATCCCGCAAAGTTTGGGGCTCTCTTTTCGGGCTCTTTCGCAAGACACATTGAAATCAACATCGATACTTCTATCGGTATGTCATCCCTAATCTTGGATGCGATCAGGGGTTGCTCAGTCTTATGCAACTTGTACCAATCATCTGCGTCATTGCCCTTAAAAGGCCTCTGTCCAGTTAGCATTTCATAGAACATTATTCCGAATGAGTATATATCGGTCCGAACATCGGCAGATCTGAACTCCTCGAACTGTTCCGGCGCCATATACGGATAGGTGCCGATTCCCCACTGACCAGTTTGAGTTTTAAAAACAGTAGTATCGTTAGACCGTTCGACGTGGGCAAGGCTGCCGAGTGAGTCGCTGTCGAATGCTTTTACTAATCCAAAATCGGTTATCTTTAGAACTCCGTCGTTATCAACAAGACAGTTTTCAGGTTTAATATCTCTGTGGACAAAACCGGGAACCTTTTCCTGTGCGTGAACCATCCCCTTACAAAATTGCTTTGCCCATTCGACACATTGCTTTACGGATAGTGATCCACCTTTCAAAATGGCTCGAAGATCATGTCCCTTGATAAATTCTAGAAAAATATACGGTCGGCTTTTGTATTTGATAGCCATTAAAGCCCGCACAATATTGCGATGAAATCCAAGTTTTACCCAGACTTCCGCTTCACGATAAAATCGTTCCGCAATCTGAGCGTCTTCTAAGCACCAGTCTTGAAGAGTCTTGATAGCTGCTTTTCCGCCAGTCTCAACGCCATTATCAACATTGTAGGCAAAATAAACATTCCCCATCCCTCCGGCTTTCATATCATAGATTCTGAAGCCAAAAGGTTTGGGGTCATCATTTTCGAAGGGATAGACCAAATCTCCAATTTCAAGATCACTCATTCTAATCTCACAATATTTTTTGCCGTAGGAAAGCCTACGGTGTTGGCCCTTTTTTCCCGCTTTTTCGACGTACGAGGCCCATCGATACGCTTATCCAACAAATGCTTCCGCCATTGCAGCGAGCCGATCAACCTTAACGGCATATACTTCGGCTGCATATTGCGAATGAAAGGGGCAGTGCTCAACGAACTGGACTTTGTACAACTCGGCATTGGAGCTTGTAGATAAATACTCGCCTACAACCGGAAGCCGTAAAAACTGCCGACTTGAGTTTTCCCAATCCATTTTGCGGGGGTTACGTGTGTGTAAAAATACATTCTCCATAATCTTATTGTTTAGGGCGTTGGTGTTTTCTTCTTAGACGCTTTTTGGATGAGCAGGCCGTGAGTTAGGTAGCGTTGCTCTGTGTAAATGGTTCCTTCGAAAACCCTGATTGTTATAGATATATGCCTGATTTTGATGAAAATCAAGGGGTGCGGCTTTATTAGCCACGGAGACCGCGGAATACAACAATCGATGCGGTAAGATTAGCCAATGCCCAGCGGACGAACCCATGACGCCATAACCTTTTTGCTCGCGATCCCGGCCTTTGCGGTGACGTATGTGGTAACGCGAGACGTATCGGCCTCCGCGATAGTCTTTGTAGCGTTTGTTTTTGGCGGACTGATGTTCGGGCCGTCTCCTTTCAAACTGACTTCGAGTCTATTGACTCGAACCCGCTGGAATCAACTTCATAACATCACTACCCTATTCAGAGACATTTCACATAAATATGGTAAAGTATTGTATATTCAAGCTTGGTTTCGGTAGGCGCATAGGTACGCGATTGGGAAAGGTTTAGATTTCTTTCAGCCCAGCTAAAAGTCGGTCACAAATCATGCGACAGGGGTCGGCGTTTTGTATTTATTGCAGTTCGTAATCGGCTTTTTCTTTATTGAGAGAAAGCTGATTTTGTGCGCAACTTTTGAAGAGGAGCTTAAAACACTATTATGAAGAAATCCGTAGGATTGTTTATTGGGTCGAATCATCGCTGGTTTTTGTTACTTGGAATACTGTCGAGCGTAGCTTTGGTTAGTTTTATCGGCGGGGGAGCAATTCGCGAAGCTGCGCGTCAAACCGCGCATCTTTCCGACGTGGACCCCGACAAGGGGCATTCCAACGTTGGCCTGAAGAGAAAGGCGGACGAACCAGATGGACGCGCCAATTGGTTCATGTATCAGCGCATGTATCCGTTCGGCAAGGTACCGGCGGATGCACGCCGGCGTGCATGGAAGGAGGTTCAGAAGCGCGGTAAGAGTCTGAGGCCTGATGCAGTTGGGACGACCTGGGCGCCGATCGGCCCCGCGCCGACTGCCGGAGCCGGGCCCGGCGGAAATATTTCGGGACGCATCAATCAGATCGCGATCTCGCCTACTGACACGCAGGTGATACTCGTGGCCGGGTCGACGGGAGGCATTTGGCGCTCGGCCGACGGCGGAACTACTTTTGTTCCGGTTAGCGATTCTCAGGCCGATCTTGCGGTTGGCTCGATCGCGTTTGCACCGAGCGATTCGAACATCGTATACGCCGGGATGGGCGACACCGACAATGGTTACTTTGGTACAGGTGTCTTGAAGTCCACTGACGCGGGAGCGACATGGACAAGAGTAAGCGACAATTCGCTTCCCGACAGAGGTCAATCGACGAGTATCCAGGTGGATCCGGCAAATCCAAACAAGGTATATCTTGCGCGGTTCAATTCTCTTGATCCCGCAGATTGTACCGTTCGTCCATGTTCCAGCGTGATCGGCGGTGTTTATGTTTCGACGGATGGCGGCGTGAGCTGGACCCGGACATTGACCGGACGCGCGAGCGATCTCGCGATTCACCCGACAAATGCGCAAATTATTTACGCCGGCCTTCGTTTTGGAAGCGTCGCCGCCGATCCGCGCGGACTGTTTAAATCTATTGATGGCGGAATGACCTGGAATAACGTTTTGGCCTCGCCGTTTACCGAGGGAACGAGGGCGACAAAGGATTTTCGTCTGGCGGTCACGCCGGCGGCGCCCGATCGCGTTTATGTTTATTTTGGCTCTGACGGCCCGCCCGCACAAGTGCAGATCGAAATGAGCGAGGACGCCGGGGCTACATTTACAAATCGCGGTGCGGTCGGTACTACTTCGCTAGGGCTTGACCCGGGGCAATTTGGTTACAACACTTTTCTCGCAGCGAGTCCGGTCGATGCCAACGCAGTTTACGTCGGCAGCCGGGATATTTTTAGCAGCACCGACGGGGGCATAAACTTTACAAACATAAACAACTCGTTCCGGCCGCCATACAATTGCGGCGATTGCTTCACTGAGACTAACCAGAAAATGCACACGGATCAACAGGCGCTTGCTTTTATGCCAGGCTCGCCTACGACGTTCTTTGCCGGCAACGACGGCGGCATTTTTAAGACGACCGACAACGGTACGACCTTTACCTCGCTAAACAACACGCTGTCTCTCGTACAGTTTATTAGCATCGCCCTCCACCCGACCGATGCGACCCGAAGCTACGGCGGGGCCCAGGACAACGGCTCTCAGAGCCGCACGGCGGGTGGATCCGGCTGGAGGGAATTTGTCGGCGGCGACGGCGGTAAGGTAGCGATCAACCCGGTCGATCCGTCGATGGTTTTTCCAAGCAATACCGAGGGGAGCATCTCGCGCGTACTTGATAACGGAGCCGGAACGACCGCCTCAATTGCCGCCAGCACCAGTTTTGGCGAGCCGGCATCGGACGCGCGTATCGAGTTTTACCCTCCGGTAGTCAGTAACGGCGTTGATGCCCGGGTCTACAGCGGATCGTGGCGCCTGTTTATTTGCAGCGACTGCAACGATCCAAATAAGGAACAGGGCACCGGAAACTCCACGACATGGACTGCTCCGGGCGAAACGACCGACCTGACCACGGGTGGTAATGACGTGTTGAGCACCATAGCCGTCGCCAAAAGCGATACCAATGTGATCTACACCGGATCACGCGACGGCGCCGCCATGCGAAGCACGGATGGCGGAGTGACCTGGACGAACATCACAACAGGGCTGCCAACCCGGTCTATCACAGATATTCGCATTAGCGAAACCGACCCGACCCGCATTTTCCTTACTGTTTCCGGCTACGGGACTGGGCACATTTTTCGATCGACGGATAGCGGGACGACTTGGACAAACACAAGCAACGATCTCCCCGATATCCCTACGAGCGCTTTTCTGATCGATCCGCTGACGCCAACAACATTCTACGCGGGCACCGATATCGGCGTTTTTCGCTCGATCGACGACGGCGCGACCTGGACGGCTTTCAACAATGGTTTGCCACCGGTACCTGTTGTCGGTTTCACGTCCCAGGCCAGCGGCTTGATACAGCTCGCAAGTTACGGCCGCGGTGTATATGAATTACCGGT
>JAYVDQ010000002.1:0-4562 GCA_043749325.1 Chloracidobacterium sp.
TCCTTTCTCGACCAGGGAACCCGAAACTTTTCAGGGCGATCTCGTTATGAGCAATGGATTATCCGAAGATCGCTGGTTTGTCGCCAGAAAGGGCGACAAGTGGCGGTATGACGTCTTTCGCGGGGCCGAGCGGTGGATCTCACAGCTTAGATCGGACAAATTGTATTATGTCGATCACCAAAAAAAGGTGTATTGGGAAATGCCCGAGAGTGGCAAGCCCGGTGGTGATCCCGGATACTTTAGCGACCTGACACGCAATTTTTTCCGGGGCGAGGAGCATCGCGAATTGGATGAGGTTGGCCGCGAAAATGGCCTTATTAAATACAGGGTCCGCGAAATCGATCAATCTGCGGGCGAGATCCTGATCTACATCGACGCGGCGAGCGGGATAATGGTCAAGCAGGAGTTTACTGCGCAAAAGAGCGACAATGATTCTGAGCCGCCGATGTCTTATGTTTACGAGGTTAGGAATTTGAAAACGGATGTGGACGACAGCGTTTTTGACATCCCGCAGGGTTATAAAAAGATAGCGGCGACCGCGAATTCACAACCGTTAAAACGAAATTAGATGAACGATTCAGTTGCCAGGACCGAAATTACCGACGTGCAGCGCCAATACGCCGAGGATGCTCTGCACAGCTTACCCTTTGCCAAATTGATCGGCATGAAGCTCGTTGACCTCAAACCCGACGAAGCCGCGATAAGCATCGAGATGCGCGACGATCTGCGTCAGCCAAGCGGCATTTTGCACGGCGGCGTGACGGCGACGCTGATCGATACCGCGATGGCTTTTGCCGTGCGGACGCGGCTTGCCATCGACGAGGCGACAGCTACTATCGACCTGACGGTCCACTATCTGCGGCCGCATATAACGGGCATCTTTACCTGCACGGCCAAGGTCGTGCGGGCGGGTAAACGAATATTTACCGTCTCCGCCGACGTACATAACGAGGAAGGGAAGCTGATCGCGACGGCGATCTCAACCTACACAAAGGTTTAACCACAGAGGGCACAGAGAACACAGAGATTTTAACCACTCTTTTCTTTTGCTCTGTGTCCTCTGTGTTCTCTGTGGTGAATAAAAAATGGAACAGCTCAAAAAATTCGCACGCTACATCACGCCGTACAAGGGGACGATCCTGGCCGGAATCTTTTTCATTTTGTGCGGGATGGCGTTTGGGCTATTTGTTCCATACATGGTCGGGCAGGCCGTTGACGATCTGGGCCGCGGGATCACCTGGCAAAAGGTCACGTATTACCCGCTTGTCATCCTCGGCATCAATCTGATGAGCGGCGTCTTCCTGTTTTTGCAGCGCAGGCTGCTTATCAATACATCGCGCCACATCGAGTTTGACATGCGGCAGGATTTTTATGCCTCGCTGGTCGATCAGCCGCTCGAGTATTTCCAATCGAACCGCGTCGGCGACCTGATGGCCCGGGCCACCAATGACCTGGCCGCGATCCGCCAGATCGTCGGGCCGATGATCCTCTACAGCTTTCAGGCGATCTTTGCGTTGTGCATTAGTTTGCCGATAATGCTCAATATTTCGGTCAAGCTCACGCTGCTGCTGCTCATACCGCTGCCGCTCGTGTCGATCACCGTCAAAATACTGGGCGAACAGATTCACAAACGTTTTGAAAAGATCCAGGAGTTTTTCTCCGACATCACGGCCCGCGCTCAGGAAAACCTGACCGGCGTCCGCGTCATCCGGGCCTACGCCCAGGAGGATGCCGAGATCGAGCAGTTTCAGGTCCTTAACCGCGAATACGCATCGCAAAACCTGCGGCTCGTAAAATACGCCGCGGCGATGCGTCCGCTGCTGTTCTTTTTTATCGGGCTCGGATTCGTGATCATCGTGGCGGTTGGCGTACCGATGGCCGTGCGGGGCGAGATAACGGCCGGCGATTTCACGGCGTTTATTCTCTATCTTCAGCGGATGATCTGGTACATGATCGCACTCGGCTACGTTGTCAATCTCTACCAACGCGGCACCGCCAGCCTAAAACGTTTCAACGTCATCCTCGAAGCCGAGCCGGCCATCAAGGACGATCCCGGCACGCACGAACAGCCGCCCGTCAAGGGCAAGGTCGAGTTTCGCGATCTGACATTCGCCTATAACGGCAAACCGGTGCTGGAAAATATCAATCTCGAGATTGAGCAAGGCAAAACCGTCGCCCTCGTGGGCAAAACTGGCAGCGGCAAATCGACGCTCGTCAGCCTGATCCCGCGTCTGCTCGATTCGCCCGACGGCAGCGTGCTCGTCGACGGCGTGCCGATCCGCCAGTACCCGCTCGAACAGCTCCGCCGCTCGATCGGCTTTGTGCCGCAGGAGACGTTCCTGTTCAGCGACACGCTGGCGGCGAATATTGCCTTCGGAGTTGAGAGTGGAGAGTTAAGAGGGGAGAGATCCGATTCTGCTTCCGGCTCTCCACTCTCCACTCTCCCCTCTTCACCCAGCGTCCAAGACGCGGCAGAGCTGGCCGGCCTTGCCGACGACATCAAAGATTTCCCCGGCAAGTACGAACAGATCGTCGGCGAACGCGGCATCACGCTCTCGGGCGGCCAAAAACAGAGGACCGCCATTGCCCGTGCGATTATGCGAGGGCCCCGAATCCTGATCCTCGACGATTCGCTCTCGGCTGTGGACACCTACACCGAAGAAAAGATCCTCCACAACCTCCGCCATGTCCGCGAGGGCCGTACAACGCTGATCGTCTCGCACCGCGTCTCGACCATTAAAGATGCAGATCTGATCTGCGTCCTCGCCGACGGCCGCATCATCGAACGCGGCACCCACGACGAGCTGCTCGCCCTCGACGGCGAATACGCCGACCTCTACGAACGCCAGCTATTGGAAGAAGAATTAGAAGCCGCGGAATAACAACTGAAAACGGAAAGTGGAAAACGGAAAGTGAAAAACTTAGACGGGCAGCCGTTTTCCACTTTCCGTTTTCCACTTATCACGGTCTTGCCGACAGCATCACCGGCGCATCGCGCTCTAGCCGGCAATTTTCCGTTCCGCCGACCGTCGCCTTTTTGCGGATGGCTCTGGCGGCCGGTGTCAACGTCCTCTCGTCCAGCCGCAGCAATCCGCACTCGGTCTCGCCAAGCCTTAGCCGCAGGCTCGATACATCCGATTGCAGCATCCGAATTTCCCTATCATTACCGCCCGTGATCGCAGGCGAAGTGATCCCTGACGACCTAGATTGAGTTTCGACCCTGTTCAATCGATTTTCGATCTGATAAAACCGCTGCTCCATCTGGTCGATCCGCCGTGACAAAAACGGGTCCTGCTGCTGTGCCGAAACCTCCCGCACCGCCCGCTCGCCAAAAATGCCCAACAGTCCCGCATAGATCCCGATCGCCACCGCCGCGATCGCCAAAACATAAAGCAGCGACCCTCTCGCTGTCTGTCCGCCGTAAAATTTCATCGCCCATATCCCCCTCAATACAAATTAGATATTCCGAGTCTATCAAAAGTGACCACAGCAAATGTCAGCTTTTAGTATGACGGCTCGAAGAGAGTAATCGAATCAGGACAACGGATATCTCATATCTCACCTATCTCCGGTCTCACCTTCTCCCCATCTCACTTTCTCACCTTCTGCTTGAGTTGCCGCCCACTTGGTGGTATCTTGTCGGCATTATGAAAAATCAAATTACGCTTGCTGTGTTTCTCGTTTTTTCCGTGTTTGTTATTGGACTAACCACGACCTTTGCCCAGGCGACGGCTCAGGAAGGCGATTCGACCAAAGTCGCGGGCGGCGGAGTGATGGTCAAGGGCTGGACTGGCAAGATCGACGCCAAAGAGCAGGCCGCAGGCCTCACCCTGAATAACGCAAAGCTGGCCAAAGACGGCAAAGCCCTCCACGTCACCACCGGCCCGGCGACGACCTACTGGAACCCGTCAAACAAAGCGAAAGGTGACTACACCGTCAGTGCGACCTTCCTCGAACCTAAGTACATGAACCTCAACGACCACCCGCACCCTTACGGCATCATGATCGCTGGTAACGATCTGGGAACGGATCAGGAGAGTTACCTGTACTGTGCCGCCTACGGTAACGGCACGTTTATTGTGCGAGGGTTTGGCCCCAAGCCATTTCAGATGGGGGGCCGCGCACCCGCCGCGAATCCTGCTGTAAACAAGGCTGCCGGCAAGAACCAACCCGTGACCCAGTTGATCGCGATCACAGTAAAGGGCGATAAGGTTTCATGCTCGATCAACAACAAGGTCCTCGCAACCTATGACAAATCGGCGTTGGTCACCGCCGGCAAACTGAAATCAACCGACGGCATCTACGGCATCCGCTTCGCCCATAACACAGATGCCACCGTAACCGACCTCAAGAAAACGAAAGCGCAATGATTTTGCGAGGTCAGTAGCCCGCACATAAGTGAGGGCCTCCCCGGCGCCCGAGTGGACATCGTGGCCCTCCCTCACGGTCGGGCTAATGACACTCAGGCTCCTGGAATGACTCGCTGGAAATGCAATATTATGCTTTCTATCTGGCAGGAATCCGGTCACTACCGTTCCCGGTTCTGACTCAAAAAAACCGCC
>JAYVDQ010000003.1:0-17222 GCA_043749325.1 Chloracidobacterium sp.
GTGCTCTGTGATCTCAAGCCGTCAGGCAAATACGTCGCGACCGACCTGCACAAGGCCGGCGGAATCCCGCTGATAATGAAGATCTTGCTCGACAACGGCTTGATCCATGGCAACTGCATGACGATTACCGGAAAGACGGTCGCCGAGAATCTGGCCGAGGTTTCGGGCGAAGTGCCTGACGGCCAGGATATTATCAGGCCGTTTGGCAAACCGATCTACGCGGAAGGGCATCTTGCGATTCTTCGTGGCAATCTCGCAGTTGACGGTGCTGTTGCGAAAGTCACCGGTATCAAGAGCCGCAAGATCACGGGTCCGGCACGCGTGTTCGATTCCGAAGAGGATTGCATGCAGGCGATACTCAAGCGGCAGATAAACGCTGGCGACGTTATCGTCATTCGCTATGAGGGCCCGAAAGGCGGACCGGGAATGCGCGAGATGCTTTCGCCGACCTCAGCGATCATCGGGCTTGGGCTTGGCGATTCGGTCGGCCTGATCACTGACGGTAGATTTTCCGGGGGCACGTATGGGATGGTAGTTGGGCATGTGTCGCCAGAGGCGGCCGTCGGCGGAAATCTCGCCTTGATACACGAAGGTGAAACGATCACGATCGACGCCGACAAGCTTTTGCTTGAGGTCGGCCTTACTGACGAGGAACTCGCAGATCGCAGGCTTCACTGGGGAGCGCCAAAACCCGGTTTTGACGATGGCGTTGCGGCAAAATACGCAAAGCTCGTTTCGTCGGCAAGCCTCGGAGCAGTGACGGATTAGTACGATCGATTATCAAAGAAAGAAAGCCCCGGCGGTCATCACGGATCACCGGGGACATTTATTTATCTAGGAGCGTTATTGGCCATTAGTAGGGTCGATAGTAGTTTCTCGGCCTTTGCTTTGAACTGACGACGGCACCGCCCGCGGCGCCTACGGCTGCACCGATCAATGCTCCTTTTCTTCCACCGAAGATGGCCCCAAGTATCGCACCGGCAGCTGCTCCGCCGCCTATATTGATTGTCTTCCGATGACGATCATAGACATTCGGCTGGCCGTTACGATATTGGACGTCCTCATAGCCATACCCCTCATTCGAGTAGTAGCCATCGTTGGAATAACTGTTGCCGGTCTCCGGGTATTGGCGGTTGTTAGAATTGCAGCTTCTTGTCTGGGCGACCGATGTGATTACCATCGCGGGTATCGCAACCGTTAACATGACTGCCATTAAGAATGTCGTTATATATCTTTTCATTTTGAAATCTCCTTTAAATAGATCGAAGGATATTCCCTCGCTGCCATTCTTAACAGCAAGGCATATGCCACACACTGTAAACTATTGTAATATTATTGTTTATGCGATTTAACCACCGATAATAACCTTCAGTACCAGACCAAATAAGTAGCGAATTTAACGTTCTCGTGCGGGCCATTTCGACTTCACTTGAAAACCTGACGTCCGCTCTCGGACGCGGTACAGGCCGGTAGGAGATCATTATTCGTTAGATCTGTTTTACCTTAGAATTTTATCAATTTATTTTTTTTATGCTAAAATTGCGTTGTTAACGACGTAAGCGCGAATAAATACTGCGCTTTATCCGATCTTCACCAGCCGTAAAATGCTAAAAAGCCCGATACACGAACTCGTCCTGTATTTCGATCTCGAATGGGTGCCCGACGCTCTTGGGGCCAAGCGGCTGTTTGACCTCCCGGAAGAGACGACCGAGCTTGAGGCGATGCAGCTTTTATGGGAACACACGAACGCATACGATGCAGAAAAAAATCCGCGGCCGTTTCTCAAATACATGTTTTCGCGGATCGTTTCAATTGCGTTTCTCTCACGCAAATCGGTCTTTCGCGACGGCGAGCGCGTGACCGAATTTTCGCTTAATTCGCTCCCAAAGCTGCCGCTCGATTCGGACGATGTTGACGAGGCGTCGATCATCGACAGGTTTCTTTATATAGTCGGCGACCGGCGGCCGCAGCTTGTCGGGTTTAACTCGGCCGAATCGGACCTACAGGTTTTGATACAGCGCGGCCTTATTAACGAAGTGACCGCTCCGGCATTTAATGAACGGCCGAATAAGCCGTGGGAAGGGCCAGACTACTTTGACGCCCGAAACAGCGAGGCTCATTTCGATCTCCTAAAGAAATTTTCCGGCGGAGCGATGACGCCGCGTCTGGACGAGCTGGCCAAGATGTGCGGTTTTCCGGGCAAGATCGACGTTAAGGGCGATCAGGTCACCGACCTGTGGCTTGCCCGCGATCTGACCAAGATCGTCGAGTACAACCAGATCGACACGCTGAACACCTACCTCGTCTGGCTGCGTGTCGTGTATTTTGCCGGCCAGATCAGCGAAGAAGATTACATCAACGAGCAGGAGCAGTTTCGCGAATTTCTCGAAAACGAAATGGAGAAACCGGAGAAAGCGTTTCTTGCCGATTTTCTCGCAAAGTGGCCGCACCAGATATGAAATTCGGTACGATCTATCACGAAAATTGTATTAATACGCTACAGCGGATGCCCGACGATCTGATAGATATGACGATCACGAGTCCGCCGTATGATGATTTACGCGATTACAACGGCTATCACTTTCCAGTCGAAAAGATAGCAAAATCGTTGTTTCATAAAACAAAGCCCGGCGGCATTGTGATTTGGGTTGTGGGTGATAGAACCGTAAATGGTGATGAAACATTATCAAGCTTTCACCACGCGATCACCTTCCAGAAAGCTGGTTTTAAGGTTCACGATACGATGCTTTATGTGAAAAATAACCCGATCCCAAGTGACTGTGGCAAACGTTACCGGCAGGCATTTGAGTATATGTTCTGTTTCAGTAAAGGGCAGCCAAAAACATTTAATCCACTTACTGAGCCAACTAAATCAGCAGGACAGAAAATCACGGCTTTTCGCATAACGGGTAAAGGTAGAGGTAATGTCCCTGATGAAGACATAGGTCGTGAAATCAAAACAGAAAGAAAGCGAAGTAATATTTTTGGATATAACGTCGGCACGTCATCATCAAAGGATAAAATTGCGTTTCAGCATCCTGCGATTTTTCCTGAGCAACTTGTTTCCGATCAGATAGTTAGTTGGACCAATGAGGGCGATATAGTTTATGACTGCTTTATGGGAAGTGGAACGACTGCCAAAGTAGCTCATCAACTAAAACGTCTTTGGGTGGGATCAGAAATTTCCGAGGAATATGTAGAACTCGCAAAAAAACGCCTTGAGCCGTACATTGACGCAAAGAATTTTTCGGCGGCGAAATAACAACCATCCCGGTGTTTAGCGCGTCTATTAAGTTGTACACTCGGCTCTCCTAATTTGCTCAAAAAGACGAGGATCCTATGAAATCAGTTTTATTGACGGCGTTATTTGCCATTTGTTGTTCGCTGACTGCCACCGCTCAGCCCAGGCCGGTGGATAAGACCGGCAAACCCGAGGTAAAGGCCGCTCCGGCGCCGGAATCGTTTGAAGCAAAATATGAGGGCGGTGTGGTTGGCTACGGCGGCAAGCTCGAGGGGTCGCTAAAATTTGACGATGCGAATCAACGAATAGTTTTCCGCGGCAAAGATCAAAAAGAGATCTTTGGCATACCGTACGAAGCCCTGCTCGCGCTTTATCCTCAGTCGCAATCCGTCACTACGACGACAGGCAATGTTATCAGCCATATTCCCATTATGGGGGCGGGACTCGGAGGGTTCATTAAAGAAAAGCGGCGTTACATGATCGTCCAATTTGATGATCCGGATGTGAATATCAGGGGAACGGCAAATTTCAGGATAGAGAATAAACAGCTGCTTGATTCAGCGATCCAGACACTTGCCGACAAAGCTAAGCTGGTACAGCGCGGCGACGCTTTTTACAGGCCGAGAACAACCAAAAGCGACACTTAATTCAGGTCGCCAAAGCGGTGCTGTAATATCGCCGTGATCGCGATCGACGCCGTTTCAGCACGCAAGATGCGACCCCCAAGCGTGACAATATTGATGCCGTGCTTTGCAGCGGTCGCTAATTCAGAATCATCCCAACCGCCTTTTGGTCCATACAGGGCGGTTATTTTTTTGCCCGCCGTTATTATTTGAAAATCGCTCCCGTCACGTTCGGAGAACATGACCGCGTTCTCACCTTTCAGATCCGCTATGAGATCGGTAAACGCTAATGGCTCGGCTATCTGCATTAACTTAGCGCGGCCGGATTGTTTGGTTGCCTCCATCGCGATCCGGCGCCAGCGGTCGAGACGTTGGGCGACATCCTTGAGTTTAACGTCGCATCGGACCGTGTTTAGCGGGAGCAGCCTCGTGACACCCAGCTCGACCGCCTTTTGAATGATCAGATCGTACTTTTCTCCATTCAAAACGGTCGCGGCAACGGTGACCTCGAACGGTGACTCCGGTGACGAAGGAGCTATCTCCTCAACAATATTCAGCGTTGAATCTCTCTTTCCGACCTCGCGGATGGTGCACCGGTACTCGCGGCCGGAACCGTCAAAGACCGAAACCTCGTCGCCAAGCTTAAGCCTTAATACATCACGCAAGTGACGCGTTTCGTCCGCGTTAAGTTGAACGCTGTTATTCGCAAAACTTTCTGTAGGTGCAAAAAATCGCCGCATTTTATTATGTCTTTTCCGCGAGAATATGCCCAAATTTCTCGATAAATTCTGGGGAATGTTGCCGCAATTCGACCCAACTGTCGAAGATTTCCGGCGTCTGTAGCCAGATCGTGAACCATTGGGCGATCTCGGCGCTTATCTGTCGCGTGACCGCGTCTATCCGGTCTCGCTCGGCGGTTTCGGCCGCGAGGATCTTACCTTTTAGGGCCGTTTCCCGGACGAGCCTGGCACCCTCTTTGTCGTTGTCCCCGAGATATTTCCTTCGTAAAGATTCCAGATTTCGGATCGACCGGAGGGCACTTCGCAGACCGCTGATATTGAGCACGTCGCGAAACGCCGCCTCATATGGCCGGTTGGAAATGCGGGCGATGTAGAGCTCCATGATCTCCGAATGTCTGAGTTCGGCGCCCTCGTCGGCAAGCAGCCGCGCGATCCGCATTGGTGAGTCGACGGCCTGTTGGCCGTATTGATCTCTAATGACCGTCTCGATAGCGTCGATCTCGGCCGCGCCGATATTTTCGCAATCAAGCTTTTCCCAAACCTCGATGATCAGATCATTTTTTGTGCGAGATTGCCACATGGTAAAGATTGACGCTGAGAAGGCGAGACGCAGAGACGCCGGGAACATGATCTTACGTTACCAACCGTAATGAATCTCTGCGTCGCTATGTCACGGCGTCTCCGTGTCTTCCCGGACGACCGCTATCAATCTCGTAGAGGAGTGATCCTTCGGGTCGCCGACGATCGCGACTTGGCCGCCGACCTCACGGATAATTTCCCGCTCGGGTACGCTGTCGATGGTGTAGTCGGTACCTTTTGCGTGAAAATCTGGCCGTATTGCACGGATCAATTCCTCGACCGTTGGCTCGTCAAAAATCGTTATAAGATCGACGGAACGAAGCGACGCGACCATCTCCGCACGTTCATTTTCCGGCATAAAGGGACGGCCGTCACCCTTTAAGTTCCGCGCCTGCCGGTCCGAATTTACACCGACAACCAGAATGTCGCCGAGGGCTTTTGCTCCGGTGAGATATCTGATATGGCCGACGTGCATAAGGTCAAAACAACCGTTTGCCAATACGACCGTCGAACCGTCGGCACGTTTGGCCGCGACCATTTCGACAAGGGCGGCACGGGTGAGAATTGGGGCTGCTAAAACGGACATTATAGGTCTATTTTGCGTGAGTTAACGTAAGTGAACCCGCGTTGCGTGCGATCGATTCGAGCAATTCGGTGACGGTTGCCGCGGCCGTCCCTTTTTTCATTACGACGATTCCGCCCGCATGATTTGCGACCCCAGCCGCGTCGGCAAAACTTAGCCCTGATGCCAGGCCGAGGGCATAAGCCGCTATGACGGTGTCTCCCGCTCCGGTCACGTCCACCGGTTCGGAGGAGCCCATCGCTACTATATTCAATGGTGTCTGATCAGGTTCAAAAAGCATCATCCCTTTATTGCCGTTCGTGATCAGCAGGGCTTTGTAACCCAGTCGCTCCCTGAGAAGCGAACAGTCATGCGGAGTGAAATCCTTGCCGAGTATCTGCTCCACCTCATCGCGGTTTGGAGTAGCACTTGTCGCATCAGGAAAATTGATGAGCCCAAATCGCGAATCAACGATCAGCGGAATCATCCGCTTGCGAGATATCGCTAGTGCGTCTTCGAAAATTTCCGGGAATACGGAGCCGTAATTATAGTCCGAAACAATTATCGCATCAGCCGATTGGCCAGCGGCGGCCAGATTCTGCCGCAACTTTGCTTTCATACCCGTGGTGATCGCGCCCGTATCTTCATAGTCGATCCGTATCACTTGCTGGCGGGCTGCATAGTGTTGGCCTGCAAGAACCCGGATCTTGGTCGTCGTGGCGTATCCAGGAATGCTGATGACATTTTTATGATCCACGCCATGATCTTTTAATGAACTTAGTAACAGGTCGCCATTTGCATCTTCGCCGACGAATCCCACCAAAACCGGCTTGCCGCCAAGTGATGCGACATTTGCCGCTGCATTTGCACCGGCTCCGGGACTTGTCTCTGTAGAATCGTGGCGTAAAATGAAAACCGGGGCTTCGCGTGAGACGCGTGAGATGGTGCCGTTAAGAAATTGATCGGCGACGAGATCACCAACGATCACAACAGATTTTTGATGGAACACATCGCCGATTATTTTGCTTAAGTCCGTCATCGAGTTAATGAAAAACTACTATAAAATTGCGCAATAACCAAAAATGGCTGAGGGTAAACTACCTTAAGCCATTCGAAACAAAAGTTAACAATATAAATTAGTGAGTGTCGTAGCTGGCCACGGCATTGTCGCCGGATGATCCCCACGCCCCAGACAATAGGGCCCCGTTCGAGCTCTGTAGTACATAAAATGTGCCGGTAGTATCGCGCCAAACAGCTATGTCAGTCTTGCCGTCTCCGTCGTAATCATTTTGTACATTAACATCGGTACCGGTCGTTCCCCAGCCAGTTGCAATGAACCCGCCGCTACTCTTGAGGACATACCAGATTAACTGCGTCCCCGATGCTCCCTCACGAACTACAGCATAGTCCGTCTTGCCGTCGCCGTCGTAATCGCCCGGTACAACAAGGTCATTGGTTAATCCCCAGCTAACTATATCGGCCGAGCCATTGCTGCTCCTAAGAGTATAAAAAGTTGACTGGCTCGTGGGGGTGGCTCCCGGACGCTGGACGCTGATGTCAAATTTTCCGTCGCCATCATAGTCACCGGGCGAAGTATAATCTGTGGAAAGCCCCCAAGTAGTTACGATAAAGCCGCCATCGGAGCTTTTCCAAATATACCAGACGAGCGCTCCATTAGAGCGACGGACCACAGCGAGATCCGTTTTTCCGTCACCGTCGTAATCTCGTTGAACCGGTTCATCACCGCTCGATCCCCATGGGATCGACGCAAAGGTGCCGTCCGAACTTTTCAGGTAATACCAAACGCCCGTCGCATCACGCCATACGGCAATGTCGCCTTTGCCGTCGCCATCAAAATCACCCGGCGTCGGGTAATCTTCGGCGGAGAGTCCCCACGGCGTAACGACAAATCCGCCCGTACTTTTATTGATGTACCAGACGTTATTACTTGGGCGGAACACAGAAAAATCGGCCTTACAGTCGTGATCTACGTCCATTGCCTCACGCAATCTAAGGTTCCCGGTGCCAGCTCCAGTCGGACCCGGTCCCGACGAAGGACAGGCTTGTCCCCACATTGACGCCGCAAACATTGCAACCAGTCCTGTGAGCACACTAAATCTGACGCTTTTGGCCAATAAATTATTCATTGTAAAATCACCTATATATGCCGAAGGCTTAGAATGTCCCCCGGGCAACAACTAAATGCAAATCCGAAAAACCGTGAACCTTAATATACTACGAGTACTCTGCTTATTGCAAGAAAAAGAACAGATAGCCCTGACACTAATTTTTGTCAATATAAGCCAGTGTTTTAGAGCGAATCTAATTACGTTAGACGTTTGCCGGCGAAGAAAAGTTGGAACAGCGGAATAATTTATTCCCGGTTAATTCCGCGACTGACTGATCATGAAATTCTGTCCGCCAATTGAGATCGTTGCGCTCCTCGTTATCGATGGATTAACCGGCACGCGGAAAGTCACCGAACCGGTGCCGCTCATTATGCTTGGCGTCAAAACCTTGATCCAATTGGCGTTGCTCACGACAGAATAATCGCAATTCGGGCCGGCCGGCACGCTTATCGTGAAAACGCCGCCTTTTGTAGGTGCTTTCATCGATCCGCTGCCGACGGCAAAATTACAAACCGTCGGATTTTGCATAGCTTTGAGCACATTTAATCTGCCCCCGCTTTTGACAACGCCATTCCATACGGGAAGTGCATCGACGTTATTCATCAACGATGCCTTTAGCGAAGCAGCCGAAAGACTCGGGTTAAAAGCTGATAATAATGCGGCCGCACCGGTCACATGAGGGGTAGCCATCGAAGTTCCGCTCAAGGTCGCATAGCCTGAATCGGAGCCGTTATAAGTGCTTAGAACCCCAACTCCCGGGGCCGCGAGATCGACGCTGATTAGTCCGAATTGTGAAAAGCTGGCTTTTGCATCATTCTGGTCCGAAGCCGCCACGGCTAAAATACTCGGCGAAGTGTAGCTCGCAGGGTAGAAGGGGGTCGTATCGTTGTTTGTCCCCGAGTTTCCGGCAGCAAAAACATTTAGAATGCCGACGTTTCCTAATGCATCGATCGCGTCTTTTGTCGCTTGATCAAATCCGCAGGCCTCGGCACAGCCGCCGTAAGAGTTGTTTGTGAGTCTTATATTAACGCCCCGATTTTTCATCAATCGAACATAATTGTAAGCGTTTATAAGCATTGCGGAGGTTGTATCAGTGCCGGCACCATGGTAGATCTTGATCGCCATGATCTTGACGCTCCAGTTGATCCCGGTGACGCCAAGAAGATTATTCCCGACCGCTCCGATCGTCCCCGCCGTGTGCGTACCGTGGCCGTTATCGTCTAACGGATCACCATCACTGTCCCGAAAATCGGCTCCGTAAACGTCGTCAATAAACCCGTCGTTATCGTCGTCGATCCCATTCCCAGGTATTTCGCCCGGATTTACCCACGCATTTGCCGCGATATCCGCATGCGTATAACGCAGGCCCGTGTCTATATCAGCGACAACGACCGACGAGCTGCCCGTCGAAAGATCCCATGCCTGTGGGGCAGAGATCTTAAGCAGGCCGTACATGCCGCTGGACGTGAATTGGGGGTCGTTAGGAGTGCGGAGCAGGTGATAATAAAAGTTGGGCTGTACTGATTCGACCACGCCGAATTTTTTATACCGTTCGATAGCGTCATCGACGCTGAGTCCGACCGGGACCCGAACCCTCTGCCAACCCAGATCGCCGAGAGTTTCCAGTACGGTCGAGCCGACCGCCCGATTGGCGACGCGAGCATCGGAGGTGTCAGTGCCGCCTATAAATTTTACAAGCAATTCGTCCGGAACGTATGCGTCGGCCGGTGACTTTTGAGCAATCGCTGCACCGACGGCAAGTGCCAGTAACATTGCCAAAAGGAATATTCGTAATAAAAATAATGCGTGATTCATGACGAAATTGGTTTTACCGCAACCAGAGGAGATATGCGAATTTCACGGCCCATAACAACAAAAAGCCTTAAATGCGTCAAACAAACGGAGGGGAAATGGGGCGGCTAGTGGGGCTCGAACCCACGACCTCCTGAACCACAATCAGGCGTTCTAACCAACTGAACTATAGCCGCCATTTCGGATTGTGGATCTCGGATTGCGGACTGCGGATTTGAAAAACACTCTTCCAATCCGCATTCCGCATTCTAAAATCCGCAATCAAACTTTACCCCCGGCACGGCTCGAACGTGCGACCTACGGCTTAGAAGGCCGTCGCTCTATCCAACTGAGCTACGGGAGCATACAAAGAGCAAGCTAAGATGTTAGCTATTGGCCGAGCGCAAGTCAAATATTATGCGGCCGTGGCCCGCCTCTCATTGATCTTGTCGAGCATTTGCGCGAAGACCTCCGAGAGGTCTAATTCGCTGGTGTCGATGACGACGGCGTCCTCGGAGATCGTCAAGGGCGAATCTTCGCGTGAGACGTCCCGTTCGTCGCGTTCGTTTATCTCGGCAAGCGTTTGTTCGTAGGTCGAGATGCGGCCCTTTGAGTGATCTTCGGTGTGGCGGCGGCGGGCGCGGGCATCGGGTTTGGCTGTCAGGAAAAATTTGATGTCGGCATTTGGGAAAACAACGCTGCCAATATCGCGGCCCTCGAGTACGCAGCCATTTGGAGCCGATTCGCCGATTATGCGCTGGTGTTCGACCATGATCCGGCGAACCTCAGAGATCGTTGAGACGACCGATGCTGCCTGGGCCGCTTCGAGCGTTCGGATATCGACCGAGACATCTTCGCCGTCGAGCATTACCTTCATCGCATCCGGCTCCCCAATGAGATCAATCTCAGCGTTGTCGGCAATATCGGCGATGCGGTCAATGTCGCGATACGGTATACGGCCCCTCGTTACCGCAAGCGCGACGGCGCGGTACATTGCTCCCGTGTCAAGGTAAAGGAGGTTCAGTTTCTTGGCAAGCATTTTGCCGAGCGTGGATTTACCCGCTCCGCTTGGGCCGTCAATGGCGATTATCATCAGTGTCAGACGATCGTTGTCTTGATCTTGGGTGGTAGTTTATCAAAAACGAGTTGGTATGACTTGCTCAAGAGTGATTTTAGTTCGTCAGGCGTGATTGCGTCGAGGTCTGCGATCCGCACCCATTTATAACGGCCAACGTAGGCAGCGGGGTCGATGCCCTCGCGTTCTATCAATTCGGCAAACTTCTCCGGCGTGCATTTAATCGACATCCCGCCGGCAAGCGAATCGGCTCCCGTTACGCAAAACATCTTTGTTCCCACCGAGAAACACAGATCGGCGCCCCATTTAATGTCCTCGGTTGCACCGGGAAATGAGAGGCAGAATTTGCGGAGTTGTTCGATGTTCATAGATCAGAAAGTGCCGTAGGTTTCTGCATCTCAACGGTCAGATTGCCTAGTTTGAAATTTAGCGCTGCTTTGATTACTTTGCGTGATTTCTTATCGACCCACAAATTGCTGTAAATGTTTCGCCAAAACTTATTCTCGTCAAATTGTCCGCTGCTCACTTTTTTCTTTGCTTTTATCGTGCCGTCAGCATTGTATTTGATGTCTTCGGTCTCATCCGCCAGTTTATAACAGTCAAATGTACCGGCATCGATCTTGACGTTCTCGCTCCCGACGACCCTTAGGGTTCGCCGGCTGAAACGGATCTTGTTTTTGTCCGACAGGTTATCACTGTTCAGATCAACGCACGAAAAAGCACCCGAAAAGCTATCGTCTAACGGCAGATAGCTCAGGAATGCGTTACTAAACGTGCACGGGTAGATCTTTTCATGGTTTTCGTAGACCTTTCGCTCCGTTCGCTTTCCGTCTGTCTCCGTTACAACGATCTTTCCGTCCTCAGCAAAACTGACAAATAAACGTGCGTCCGGTTTGTTCGCAAACGTTCCCGACAAGCTCTTAAGCAGGCCCGTTTTTAAGTCAATATTTGACGTTATTTCAATTTCACGAAAAGCCTCACGGTCAGAACTCTGATCGGGAAAATAATCCATAAACTCGAGCCTGATCTTTTGAGTTTCTTCCCATTCATCCTTTAATTCTATAATCCTGGTCGAAGTCGTGAGAAATTTGAACGGAACTCCGACAATCTTGCCCTTGTAAATATAATCGGCTTGATACGGCTCAAAAAGATAAGGGATATGAGGCTCGCCCTGGTAAAGCCTGGCCGGCTGGCTAACGATCTGGGCGTTAACCGGCAAACCCTGTCCGAAACCGCCAGCGACAAAAACAAACACCAACGTCACAACCAATGATCTCATCAATTTCATTTAGTATTTTTAGTCCTAATTTTGTAGAGATTACTGCGATTGGGATGCGGACTTGAAAAGGCGGGTTGGATGTAAAATTTGTCAGTTCAAAATTCGGTGTAGCTTTCCAAGAGTTGTCCCGATGTCGTCGGCTGAAATATCGCAATGCGTCACCATCCGTATCAAGTTGCCAAAGCCTATCGCCAGAATGCCGGCGTCTTTCAGTGCAGCGACGATCTCTGCCGACGTTTTGCCGGTGCCGGAAATGTCGAAGATGACGATGTTTGTAACTGCCTTTTCGACATCGATGACGACACCCGGAATATTTGCAATGCCGTTAGCTAGTGCTTTTGCGTTTGCGTGGTCCTGGTGCAATTGCTTTGGCCCGTCTTCGAGAGCGATTAGTCCTGCGGCGGCGAGGATGCCGATTTGTCGCATACCGCCGCCGAGGCGTTTTCGCCAGATGCGGGCTTCGTCAATAAACTCCTTTTTGGCGAGCAGGATCGAACCGGCCGGAGCACCTAGGCCTTTCGAAAGCGTAAACATTACGGAATCGCAATGCCGTGTCAGGTCTGCGACGGATTCATTTAACGCGACCGAGGCGTTGAAAATGCGTGCTCCGTCCATGTGAATCGGCAAACTAACGGCATGAGTTTTTTCACATATTTCCGCACACGCTACGGAGTTCATCACACTGCCGCCGGCGAAATTATGTGTGTTTTCGAGACACACCAAGGCGGTTGTGGCCTGATAATACGGCGTGTTGAGCTTAATAGCAGGCTCTATCTCGTCCCATGTCAGATGTCCCGAACCGTCGGCACTTTTGACCGCTCGAATCGTCACGCCCGAAATGATCGCGGCGGCCCCAAGCTCGTAATTCAAGATATGTCCGCGATCCTCAATGACGATCTCCTGACCAGGTTTTGTATGGACCTTGACCGCGATCTCGTTCCCCATACACCCCGTCGGGACCCACAACGCTGACTCTTTCTCAAACACTTGCGCCGCGCGTTCCTGCAAACGATTTACCGTCGGGTCGTCGCCAAAAACATCATCGCCGACCTCGGCTGCCGCCATCGCGGCCCGCATTTTGTCGTTCGGTTTTGTAACTGTGTCGCTTCGGAGATCAATCATGCGAGGTTAGAAAATTCTTTTTTTGCCTTGTAGTAGAAAAACAAATTATTCTGTTGAGTTTTTGTGACTGACTCTTTCCAATCTTTATAGACATCATAAGCAACCAAACTAGCCGATGCAGCGAGTCCCATTGAAGTAGTTAGCAATGCTGGAAGTTCTGAGAGGGGACTCATTAACAATCCCAATGCTGAACCCGATACGATACTCAGTGGCTTGTCCGCAGCCTTTCGTACCAATTTGCTTAGGTAATTGTTGCTTTTGACGGAATCCTCAATATCCAAAATGGCCGGTTCGATATCACGTCTAAATACGGTTTCTGCGTCGAATGGGAATTCTTTATCCCAAGGGGCATTCTTAATTTCGGAAGAATATTTAATCATTGAACTTCGAAATCGTATAAGCGGACGTTCGAGTTCTTCACGAATATCTAAGATTTCATTTACTTCAGCGTTATCAAACAACGGTAGTCGTTCAATCAAATTCGATGCGAGCGATAAATGTTTACCCCGGGCCACGCCGGATTCCGTTACAGTTATCTTTTCAGCCTTAATTCCAAACTTAACCAGATCTCCAACCTGATCGCTAAACAGTGGGTATGTGTTTTGGTCAGATATGGCACGCTCCAAGAACTCGACAAATTTTTCCACAATCTTTTCATGGTCAAAGCTACTAATATCAGCCAAATTCTCAATTTCAAGTATTTTCGACTCCATCAGGGAAATGAGAGGCTTCATTCCCAAATTTTCTGAGACTTCAAAAACCTTGTCAGCTAGGTTGTTAAATACTCTCTTAAACTCTCTTTCGAATCCAATTTTCAGGAGCAGTTCGCGACGATCAAGATGCTTTTTTTGAAGCATCTTTTCATATTCTAGGATCGGGCCGAACGATTTCTCAAAGAAACCCGGTTCGTCAAATTGTCGAAAAAATGCCTTGACGAATTCAAGTTGTTTCTTTGCAGAGCCATTTAGAACAGTTAGATAACGATACGCCTCAGAAGAAACGGGGCTACACAGTTTAATTTTGTCTGCATATAGAAGGGAAGCTTTAACAAGTCGCAAATCATTGTCGAAATTAGCCGTCGGCGATGATGAAGCAATTGTGACGTGAAAAGGAGACTCTCGCATTCTAACCCCTTGTGCCAAGCGATCTAAGTCTGAAACTGTCTGCGTCCCAACCCGCTGTCTTTGCCCCCGCCTGATAAGCACTTTTCAGAAAATTGAGAGCAGTCTCCCGCGGATTTTCCAGATTTCGAATGTCATCGTACATCAGCAGGGCCATCACGCCGTTTGCCGTGTTCCATTGTGCGGCGTCAGGATCCTCAACGCGGCCGTCGCTCGTTCGCATTTTGAGTTCGTGATCTTTAAAATCAAACTCGATCTCAAAATTACCGCCAGCGTACGGGATCGTCCGCGTCGTCAAACCTCGCGGGCTTACGTACAGCGGCACATGCCACCAGTGATTTATCTGCGGATGCGTTCGCAGCCGGATCTTGCCGATGATCTGTAGGTAAAGATGAAGCGTGTTTTTGGTTGCACGCCATTCGTTGAGCGGTATTTCGGGAAATAGTAAAAGGCTGTCATTCATGTTTCTAGTAGGCAATGATTAAGGAATCCGGTCGCTACCGCTCCCGGTTCTGACAAGAAGGTCTACTTAGCCTTTTCCTCGATCTCGAGAATGTCGCCCTCGGTGAAAAGATAGGTCTTCATGTGCTCGTCAAACTTCGGGTTATTTCGCCGCAGCCACTCGAGAGCCATTGTCGCGTGTTCGATCTCCTCATCGCGATTGTGCTCAAGTATCTTTTTCAATTGCTTGTCCGAAGTTTGCTCCGCCCGCTGGTTATACCAATCGACGGCCTCCAGCTCCTCCTGGACGGATTTGATCGCCCGCGAAAAATTGCGCGACGCCTCACTCATTTTGTCGTAATCTTCATGCCATTCAGCACTTGTCGCCATATAAAATATTCTCCCTCTAAATAAACTAAACTTCCGGCAGTGATTCAAAAAACATAGCGTTAACGTAACAATAACCCCAATCTTCGCCCCTTTCGAAGGACTCGATGATCGGGTGATGGCTGGCATGCTAATGCCTGGTCGCGTGGCGATTTATCGAATTATCGCAGCATCCGACGTATCCGCAAGATTCGCAGAGACGCAGATGCACCCAGCTATCACCAGTTTTCAGACAATCTTCGCAGCCGTCTGCGCTGGGTTTTACGGCATGGATCGCCGCAATATGTTCGCAATAGTCCATCGTTAGATCACCATAGGTGCCTGTTTTCAATAATCTTACGCTTCGATCGCCGCCAACTCAAATATTGAAACGCGGGCGATTGACCAACCTCGTAAAAAGCAATACATTCGTAAAAATCAAAATCCGTTTTGGATATTCGATGATCGAGCCAAAGATGTTTCTCCCGAGAAAATTAACAAACGCGCCGCCGCGTTATTTGGAGGATAAAATGAACGTAAGATTTGTGATCGCAGGCATTGTTGGGTTTCTCATTTCGATGATCGGCGGCCTTGTATTTCACGGCATATTGCTGCATGCGGATTATACGGCGCTCGGGCCTATCATGCGTACCGACGCCGATGCCGCGGGCTATTTGCCGTTCATGCTCGCGTCGCATTTGATAAAGGGCTTTGCCTTTGCTTGGGTCTATACAAAGGGGATCACGCCGGGTGCTCCGGCGCTAATGCAGGGTTTGAAATTTGGCGTTGCAACCGTCTTTTTGGTTACGATACCGCTCTATCTGGTCTATTATGCCGTCGAACCGATGCCCGGAATGCTCGTCGTAAAGCAGATCGTTTCCGATACGGTCGTGATGGTCTTGATGGGGATTGTCGTCTCGATGATAATCAAGCCGTCCGTAGCAAAATGATCGAGAAATCTACGCTTAAATTTCTAAAGGATCTCGCGGCGAACAACGACCGCGAATGGTTTCAGGCCAACAAGAGATCGTTTGATGCGGCTCAGGATAACTTGACGGGGTTTGCAGGTTACCTGATCGGGACGATCGGGAAATTTGACGACGCGGTCGCCGCGATAGATCCGAAGTCATGCGTTTTCCGTATTTATCGCGACGTCCGTTTCTCAAAGGACCAAAGCCCTTACAAGATCAATCTTGGCGCCTACATCAGCCCGGGCGGACGCAAATCGATGCAGCCCGGCTATTATTTTCATGTCCAGCCGGGCCAGAGTTTTGTCGCCGGCGGCAAACACATTCCGGACGGCCCGGAGACGTTGAAAATACGCAACGCGATTGCCGCGAATACTGATGAATTTCTCAAGATCGTCGAAAAGAAGAGCTTTCGCGAGGCATTTGGCGAGATGCGTGGTGACCGGCTCAAATCGACTCCGAAAGGCTTTGGTCCCGATCACAAGGCGGTCGAGTATTTGAAACTAAAAGAATTTATGGGCTTTGCGGAGCTGCGCGACGACAAGTTTTTGACGAGCGCCGAGTTTCCCAAATATCTCGTCGGACTTATGAAAGAGATGTATCCGCTTGTCGCGTTTTTGCGGAAAGCTCTGGCCTAAAGTAGGGTTTTACTCGTCTTCCTTTTCGATCTGCTCGATCTTTTCGACGCGGCGCTCGTGGCGTCCGCCTTCGAAATCGGTTTCCAGCCACGCTTTAACTATCTTTTCCTGCTCCTCGTCCGAAATATACCGTGCCGCCAATGACAACACATTTGCGTCGTTATGCTGACGCGATAGGCGTGCGATCTCCTCGTTCCATGCGACGGCCGCCCGGATGCCTGGAATCTTATTCGCCGCTATTGCCATGCCGGTGCCGGAGCCGCAGACGAGTATGCCTTTGTCGTATTCGCCGTCGGCGACAGCCTCACCGACCTTGCGGGCAAAGTCGGGATAATCGACCGATTCGGTTGAATTCGTACCCATATCGGTGTATGCGACGCCGAGACCGTCGAGCGTCTTTTTTAGCTTTTCTTTTTCTTCAAAGCCGGCATGGTCGGCGGCGAGTGCGATCTTCATGAGTTTGCTCCTTTCAACGATAATTCTAGCCTTTTCCCGTTGGACTGCAAAATTTCAGACGTTTTGCCTGGGGCAACGCCCGCATCTTTTT
>JAYVDQ010000004.1:0-8203 GCA_043749325.1 Chloracidobacterium sp.
TCTAGCAGACTCGAACTGCTGACCCCTACCTTGTCAAGGTAATGCTCTACCAACTGAGCTAAGAGACTATACCCTCGCTTGTTTCAAAGAAAAGCGAACACTAAGAATGCCAAAGACGCAACCCCGTGTCAAGCATCCTGCAGTCTGTGTCAAGTATATAATCGCCGAAAAAGTCGCTGGTATTGACATGGCGATGGCTTCCAGCTAATGGAAACGTCCAGCATTATGTTGATTAAGCCACTCGATCATGTGCGGAGAGCCATTCCCATCCAACGTGAACCACCAGAGCATGAACCATACCAAGAGCCACCACGAAATTACAACCCCTACGTTAGCTACCTGCCCTCTCCAATCTTTACTTCGGTGTGCGAAAAAGAAATAAAGGAATATTCCAAACGTATGAACCGCCCAGAATGCTGTAAGGAATACCTGCCCATAAAAATTAATACCCGGCGATCCGAAGCACTTACGGAGACCTTCCAAGTTTTCGGCAGGATTACAAACATCTTGGTTTCGGAAGGCGTCAAAAAACAACGGCGCAGTATAAAATGCCGCAAGTACCGCAAGAACGATTCCCATTAAGGCCAGGTAATGGCCAACACGACCTTCCCTTTCCACCCGCTCCGCCGCGACGCGGTCAAGTTCGATATTCAGCTGCCGCTGTTTAAAGTACTGGAGAAAATCTGTCAACTCATCGACGTCTTGCTGGACATGGTTCAATATCGCGGGGAATTTGAAGCATGTTTCATTCAGATGTGTAAACTTATCCACGGCATGAGTCGCACGAAAGGCTGAGGCAGGAACCGATACTTCTCGAATTCCCGGAAGGTGCTGAAGGATTATCGAGATAAATTTAGTCACGTCATTGAGAACGCTCTGCAATTTGTCCTTATTATCCTTGGTCGGATCGGCTTCATATATTCCAAATGCGTCGACGAGATTAGGGACTTCTTCAATTGCCCTTTGGGCTGTTGACTCCAACAAATGGATAGCAGTTCTTAGAGAAATTGTGTGTTCGATACCCCGTTCGATTGTCTTCCAATAGTCTTCATAGTTTACGATTCTACCGTCGGATTCCAGCATCGTCTTGGGCTCAAAATAGATCAGAGCACGTTCGGGACCAAACATACACACCTCGTTGTCCCATGTCGAGAGATTACGAAGAAGTGTCGTCGCATCCAAGGATATGTTTGGTGACAATAGCGACCGGCTGTTCAAGCCATATACTAACGTTCCCTCGAGAATATTTCTCACCATTGAGGGTTTCTGTAGAAGTTGAAAAGGCGAGATCGTGTACCCAAGGTCGTTACAATCGTCGACAGGTGTTACACCGTAACGCAGTCGTGACATGGAAATCACCGTATAACGTTGCCGCTCACGATGGATAGCTGCCTTCTGGACGTTTCCTACGAACTCCGAGGTGGTCACAAGGCGATCCTCCTCCCCACGAGTTGCATTGAATTCACTAACGAAGTGACATAAAAAGTCCCTTGCTACGTTAATGGCCCCATAGTCTTGCTCCGCTTCCCCATTCTCTATCCGATTAGGTTCTTGGGCTTGAGGCATCGTGTAGCCCCCACCGGTGATTGGGGGGCGTTGCCGGAGCAAATCTTCAAGGAGCTTTTTCATTTCGACGTCGACAAAAAGCGCCTCTTCACGGATCTCAACTACACCTGTCTTCGAGATTCGAATAAAGAACTTCGTACGCGCTGGTGGTTTGGGTGGTTCATTTGCCACAACATGATCTTTCCGGAAGGTTTTGCCAATTAACCACCTTACATCATGCATGGTTCTATTCTGGACATCATCAGAAGGGCTGGGATCTTTGTGTAGCCGTTTCTTGAACACAGAAAATTCATCACCGTCTCGAATGCAGTCCCTTTCGGAGTCAGAAAAGTCGCAGAAATCGGGTGGTGGGGAGAATTGATCAAACGTATAATGAGCAACCAGCTTTGGTAGCTTGTTCCAGTCTCTTTTGTCAATGAAATTGCCCAACCAGTAAGTATGGAATACCACCACCCTCGCGGTGACGGAGGATTCGTTGAGCAAGTCAACATTAATGGCATGGCGAAAAATGCCAGGTTTTTTAGGATCTGGGGTTCTGTGTGCAACTAACAGATTGCGGTAAGTTCTCTGGCTGTGGACAACTACTCTAACCCGAACGCTATCGAGAGCACCATCTTCAATGATCCTACTAAGTACTTTCTTTATGCGTCTCTTTAGACGTTTGTTATCCTCATCGGCTCCATTCAAAGAAAAGGCAAAGTCGGAGCCAACAAATGTACCAAAAAGTGATAACTTGGCCGACCGATAAACGTTCCCGTTCGATTCACTCGTCCACTTGAAATAAAAATGATTCCAGACCGGGCAGGACTCCGGAGTTGGCGAGTTCTGGTTCTTTGTCACGCGAAAAAGCACTTGACTGAACCAAGTTTCAGAACTGAGTGCCTCGCCGCCATTGCCGGGGAGAACTGCTTGATCCCAACTAATTTTACCAAGGTAAGTGGGCATTCAACGAGAATTATGACAATACTGGTTGAGCACTTGAGCAAAATGACATGGCCATTGAACGAATTCAAATCACTTTTTATAGCCAAGTCTTCTTGTTAAGTTTTGAGCTATTATGCACGAATTACTGAAAATTACAATAGTGAAGATTGGCGACACCTTTCCAGAATCGGTGCATGCCGATCTCGACGATTCACGTCGGTCAATTCACGATGTCAAAATCTGGACTCAATGTGTTCCAGCGTACATACAGGACATCCGGCCGACGCGTAAGATTTATGCTTAGGGAATAAAAATATGATATCACTACTAATTTGGTTGATTCTTGGTTTTCTGGCGGGATATATCGCAAAGGCAATTTTACCGGGCCGGGATGTCGGCGGCGTGATACTGACGACATTTATCGGAATAATCGGTGCCGTCGTGGGTGGTTTTATTGGCACGATGGTGGGTTATCCGATGGTGAGTTCTTTTACCAATATCGGTAACTCGCTACCGAGTTTCATCTCCTCGATAATCGGAGCCATCGTTGTTCTCCTGGTCTTTCAGGCGATCTCGGGGCGCAAGCTTTAGAAAAAAATAGTTGGTTCAAGTCGCGCTATCAACGGCTCCCCGCTTTACGATTTTAGCGGATTTCAATAGTCGGCCGTTATCCCGAAGTTTCTTAATAATCACCATTTTCTCGACGGGTGAATAAGCAGCCTTTTCAAGTCGTCTCTGCGCTTTTGCTTCCAGAACGCGCTTATTAGACCGACTCGCGGGTGTTTCTATAATTGTTTGATCCGTTGCCATTTTTCTTCTAATCCGAATCTATCAATAAGCTTTTCTAAAATTTTCAAATCGGCCATCTTTTCTTCAACGAATTTGACGGCTCTCGCTATATCTTTCGGTCGTCCCACGCTGACCATATCGGCGACCAGGTACTCCGCAAGCATAACACGAACTTCGATGCTGTCGAATAAAAAAATGTTTGCGTTTTCGATTGCTTCTTCGCGCAACGAGTCACGTTCAGTCAGCAAAAACTGCACATCCCAATCAAAAATCGTGACATGTTCATCCTTGGGTTGAAAACCGCGACCTTCAAGGTATGAGTATATTGGACGTAACTCTTGAAATAGCGGTGGATCAAACGCATAAAGAACAAAAACATCAATGTCCTCGGTCTCGCTTGCCTCGATATAGAAAGAGGCGGCAATTGCTCCGCCGATAGCGTATGATCCTATCACGCTGGCATCGACCATTTCATTCAGAACCCGAAACGAATCTTTCATATTTAAGCGACGCCGGTGCAGAATCGATGCATCCCGATCGCGACGAGTTTTGTCGTGCGATTGTCGATGTCAAAATTCGGATTGACCTCAGAAAACTCAATTATCTTTGTATTTGCGAGCGACGCGGCGTATTTCACGAGCTGTATGAATTCGCTTGCCCTCAATCCTAGCGGCGAAGGAGCAGAGGTTCCTGGAGCATCGTTTGCACGCACAGCGTCCATGTCAAAGCCAAAAAAAGTGTTGAGTGACGAACTGTGGCCGATAAATTTCTCGCGAATCATTTCTTTCAGCTCGACGTCGGCATCGGAGCGCGAACGGAGTAGCTCAAGACTGATGCGATGGACGCCAAGACTGCGGATGTATTCGTAGTAGACGGGTGAGCAAAAATGAGACTGAAAACCGACTTCGTAAAAATAGGTCGGCAGTAGAAGCTTTTCTTCCAAGAGTTGACGGTAGGGCGTGCCGCTGTTTCGCTGGTCCGCAATGCGCACATCAAGGTGCGAGTCGATATTGACGCCGATCCACCACTCAGGCCCGAAAACCTCAGCCATCGCGGCTCCGTCGGGATACGAAATGTCGTTTCCTCCTCCGAGAACGATGACGCGCTTGCCGTCTCTCAAAAGCTGGCATACAACATCAAAGTGCGTTTCATGCGTCGCTTCTAGTGTGCCTCCGATTTTCACATTCCCCAGGTCAAAAATCTTATTTTTGATATTAAAGGTCGTGAGCTTGTAAAACTGTGCACGGATCGCATCCGGCGCGGCAGCGGCTCCGACACGGCCGTTATTTCGTCGGACGCCTTCGTCCTGAGGGCAGCCGAGGATCACAATATCGGCCGATGCGTAATCCCGCTCCTCGCGGCCGACGATCTCGCCGAGACTCGGGTCATTGGGGTCGTTGCGTGAAACAAACAGCTTAGCGTTTGGACGCGTGGTTTGTTCAAATATCTCGCTCATATAACTTCAGTATTTGTCTAAACTAGGGCCAAGTCAATGACCTTGTCAAAACGAGAATGTTAATGCTTGGCTTCGGACTCGGCCAGCAATTCACCAAGGTATTTTCCCCAGATAGCAGGCAGCGAATGCGTGCCGTGGCCGCGGGTTTCGTCGGTGATCGGCAGCAGGATAAATCGCCCGTTCTTTACCCGCTTTATCATTTTCTCTGCAATTCCGAGTTCCGGCGGATTGACGGCGTCATCGGCTGAATTGATCGCTAAAAGCCTGGTTTTGATCGTTTCGAGCTTAGGCTCGGGATTGTAATCACGCGAGGCGTCGAATTGATACAGCATGTCGTTGGCGTCGGTAGTCGCAAGGCGCTGTTTCATTGTTGCGTCAAATGCCGCGTCAGCCGCCGCCTTGGTGGGCATCGTTTTTTGCATTTGCAGAGGCGCGGTTCCCATCATAATGAGCGTGTAAAGCGCCGTCGTTAAACCACGAACCGGCTGCGTCGTGTATTCGCCATTCATCCAATCGGGGTCATTGCGAATCGGGTCGATGACCATGCGACGAAAATAACGATTGCGGCCTGATATTTCTATCGGCAGAGAAGCAAGCGGCATCGAGGCGTCCATAAAATCGGGATACATCTCGCTCCATAGCCACGAATGCATGCCGCCCATCGAGGTTCCCATTACGAGCCGCAAATGATTGACACTCAGCTTCTCGGTCAACAAGCGATACTGGGCAATAACCATGTCGTGATAACCGTAATGCGGAAATTTCGCATGTAGCCCGTCGCTCGGCTTGCTCGAAGCCCCGTGCCCAATGTTGTCGGGAATGACGATGAAATACTTATCGGCATCGAGCAATTGCCCCTTGCTAAACAAAACGCCCCCAAATGTTCGCCCGAGAAAATTGGCACCGCTGCCCCCGGTTCCGTGCAGAATCATTACAGCATTTGTGACTACCCCATCTTTGTTCTTTCGCGCAGTGCCGAGCGTGACGTAGTGGATCTTCAATTCAGGAAGCGTCTCGCCGCTTTCAAACTTAAAATCCTTAACTACAAAATCGCCGGGCGTCGGCTTGGGTGGGTCCTGCCCGACAACCGTCAGCACAAAGATCGACATCACCAATAAACAATAGAAAGCTACCCTTCCCGCCTTTGCCATCACATCACACTCCGTTCGAACTTTCTTATCTGAAATGAAAATCAATCAAGTATTTTCTGATTCCGCGGGGAAGTCAACCAGATCGAATGTTTCGAATTGCGGGAGCGTACTGTATAGAGCGGCGGAACAGGGCGAACACTTTCCAAACAAAGCATTCAGCCCGTCGAGGTTTAACACTCAAACGGGCTGAACACAAACATGAAAAATTCGTTTCGATTACTTAGCGACGGGTACTGACGCGGCGCGAGCGTTGTAGTAACTAATGAAGTCTTTTGTAATATCAACGCTGTCAGCGACAAACAGCAATGCACCGGATTCCGCGAGTTTACTTGCGTCGAAGATCGCACCGTAGCCGTTTTTCTTCCCAAAATCGCTGATCGCTTTGCCAATATCAAAGCTGATCGGACCGATCAGAGCTTCTCGGCGTTTGCTCATTTCTGCCTCCAGCTCGGTCTTTCTAAATTCGACATTGCGCTGTAGGCTCTCGCCTTCGTCTTGCTTAGCGGCCATTGCAGACTGGATCGCCTGTGTGACAGGTTGTTTTTGCAAATTCTGTATCTCGATCGCGATCGCCTGGATCTTGGCACCATCATTCTGGAAAGCTTTGATCTTCGCGGCAAATTCACCATTTATCTGCTTTTGTGCCGCAAGTAATTTAGTGATCCCGGCCTTTTCATCAAAAAACGCCGCCGTATTGATCAAAACGCTCTTTGGCGGTGCCGTTTGAGCACACAACGAGATCGAAAAGAAAATGACGAAAATAACAGAGGACAAGATCGTTCGAAATTTAGGCATTTTTAATTCTCCTTAGGGCGATTTAATTGTTTGAAACACGATACTGGCAAAGAGTTGCTTTCGGATGAAAAAAATGTTGATGGATGTCAGAGGGGCTTATCAAATTAGTACAACCCCGGTCACGATCGTTCCCGATTTCGAACTTTCATCGGCACGACAACATCATTCTTTTCAGCAAATTCAATAGCTTCTTCATAACCAGCATCGGCGTGGCGAATGATCCCCATGCCTGGATCGGTGGTTAGGACGCGTTCGATACGCTTTGCGGCTTCGGGGGTGCCGTCGGCGACTATTACCTGGCCGGCGTGGAGAGAATACCCGATGCCGACTCCGCCGCCCTGGTGGACCGAGACCCATGTGGCGCCGCCGACAGCGTTTATCATGGCGTTGAGATAGACCCAGTCGGCGATAGCGTCGGAGCCGTCCTTCATCGATTCGGTCTCGCGGTTGGGCGAGGCGACGGAGCCGCAGTCTAGATGGTCGCGGCCGATGACTATCGGTGCCTTTAGCTCGCCCGAGGCGACCATTTCATTGAGTTTGAGTCCGGCCTTGGCACGCTCGCCATATCCAAGCCAGCATATACGTGCGGGCAAACCCTGAAATTCGACCTGACTTTGCGCCATTGTCAGCCAGCGGGCGAGATGGTCGTTGTCAGGGAATAGGTTCATTATCGCCTCGTCCGTTCTGTAGATATCCTCTTTGTCGCCGGACAGGGCTACCCAGCGAAACGGCCCTTTTCCTTCGCAGAAGAGCGGCCGGATGTAGGCCGGAACAAAGCCGGGATAATCAAAGGCGTTAAGGACGCCATGGTCTTTTGCTCTTTGCCGGAGATTATTGCCGTAGTCGAAGACGATCGAGCCGCGTTTCTTAAATTCGAGCATTGCTTCGACGTGTTTGGCCATTGAGTCCATCGCACGTTCTTCGTATTCGAAGGGGCTGGATTTGCGGAGTTTGTCCGCCTCTTCGATCGTCAAACCGGCCGGAATGTAACCGTAGAGCACATCATGGGCCGATGTCTGGTCGGTGACGACATCGGGGACGACATTGCGTTCGAGCAGCTCCCAATGCACCTCGGCGGCGTTGCCGAGAATGGCGATGGACTGCGGCTTTTTATAAGCGAGAGCTTCGCTCGCCATCGCGAGGGCACAGTGGACGTCTTTGGCAACAACATCGATCTGCTTGAGCTGCAGCCGCCGCTCGATGCGACGCTGGTCGACCTCGACAAGCAGCCCGACCCCGCCGTTAAACGTGATCGCCTGAGCTTGGGCACCGCCCATTTCGCCAAGACCGGCGGTAAGCACCAACTTGCCATTCAGATCGCCCCATCCATGCTGACGAGCCAGCGAACCAAACGTCTCATACGTCCCCTGCAATATCCCCTGCGTCCCGATATATATCCACGACCCAGCGGTCATTTGTCCGTACATCATCAGCCCGTCGCGTTCGTACTGGTCAAACTGCTCCTGCGTCGCCCAATGCGGCACGATGTTGGTATTTGATATAAGAACACGCGGAGCGTCCG
>JAYVDQ010000005.1:0-4804 GCA_043749325.1 Chloracidobacterium sp.
CTTCATCGCGGCGAAATCGGGGCCGAGGAGGTGCTTGAGCCGGTCCTTTAATTCAGGACTGTCTAGGAGTTTGACCTCATAAGGATATTTTCCAACGTATTTCTTTAGCGTCAGTCCTAGGGCCGGAGAAGCGGGCTTTTCGTCGAAATCATGCTTATTCACCGTGGGACTCGGCTTGGGTTCGGCGGTTGGCGTGGGTTTTACCGCGTTCGCATTATCATTTTTGCCGCCCATGTATTTTGAAATGTCGCAGCCAAGGACCGCGATCGTAAAAATAACGATGAGCAGAATGTTTTTCATATATATGATCTCGAGTGCGGCTAAGCGGCCGTATCGTTTACCAATTCGTGGATCACCTTTAATTTTGTAAGCAATTTTTCCAGTCTTTCGAGTGGCAATTGATTCGGCCCATCACTTGGAGCCTTTGCCGGGTTGTCATGGACCTCCATAAAAACGGCGTCCACGCCACAAGCAACACCAGCACGAGCGAAATCTTCGATGTATTGCGACTGCCCGCCCGTTGCCTTTCCGAGCCCGCCCGGCAATTGCAGCGAATGCGTGACGTCGAAAACAACGGGCACGCCAAACGATCTCATGATCGGAAACGAGCGAAGGTCAACGACGAGATTATTGTACCCAAAGCTTGCTCCGCGTTCCGTCAGCAATATCTTTTCGCAACCCGCCTCATGCAGCTTATCCACGATATTCTTAGCGTCCCAGGGGGCGAGAAACTGTCCCTTTTTAACATTCACCGCCTTGCCCGTCTTCGCCGCCGCGATCAAAAGATCGGTCTGCCGGCAGAGAAACGCCGGAATTTGCAGCATATCGGCAACCTCGGCCACCTTTTCCGCCTGCCATGGCTCGTGAATATCAGTGATCACCGGCACACCGATCTCATCCTTGACCTGTGCCAATACCTCAAGCCCGAATTCCATTCCGCCCCCACGAAAGCTCTCGATCGAGCTGCGATTCGCCTTGTCAAACGAAGATTTATAGACAAAATCAACGCCGACGTGATTACAAATATCGTTGATCTCCTGCGCCATAAAAAGCGCGTGCTGCGAAGACTCGACTACGCACGGGCCAAGAATAAACGAAAGCCTGCAATCCCCGAATCTTACGTTACCAACATCAAAAGCTTGCATAAAAAATTAACCACAGATGGACACAGATTAACACAGATACATATCTCGTTAAATCTGTGTTCATCTGTGTTTATCTGTGGTTTCGATCTATTCCTCGGCCCCGATCTCTGCCCGCTCGGGCATTTCGACCTGCTTATCGCTGGTTACGTCATGTTCGAGATTTTCGCTATGCATCCGGTTTTGCCACGCGGCTTTTACAAACGAATCGAACAGCGGATGGACATCGAGCGGTTTCGATTTATACTCCGGATGAAACTGGCACGCGACGAAATATGGATGCGTCTCACGCGGCAGTTCGATCATCTCCACAAATTTGCCGTCGGGCGAAACGCCGCTAAATACCATGCCTTCATTCTCAAGCACCTCACGATATTCGGGATTAAATTCGTAGCGATGACGATGCCGTTCGCCAATTTGGTCAGCGCCGTGATATATCTCGCGAACAAGCGAATTGTCATGCAATGAACAAGGCCATTCTCCCAACCGCATCGTCCCGCCATATTCCTCGACATCGACGAGGTCACGCAGCTTAAAGATGATCGGAAACGGTGTCTCCTCGTTAAACTCGGTCGAGTCCGCATCTCGTAGCCCACACACATTCCGTGCAAATTCGATACATGCGGTCTGCATTCCCAAACAGATGCCAAAATACGGCGTACCCGATTTGCGGGCATATTTGATGGCCTTTAACATTCCCGCGATACCGCGCTTGCCAAACCCGCCCGGCACGAGGACCGCGTCAAAATCCTGCAATTCGTTCTCGTAATCGTCCTTCATCAGGTTTTCCGATTCGATCCACGTCACGTTGACCCGCAGATTGTTGGCGACACCCGCATGTGTTAGGGCCTCGCGAAGAGATTTGTACGAATCTTCAAGCTCGACATATTTACCGACGATGGCGATCTTCACATTTCCGGCTGTCGGGTCTTTGATCGTGGATACCAGCTCGCGCCAACGCCTGAGATCGGCGTTCGGAAATTGGTCGTTTAGGTGAAGATTAGTGACAATCAGATCGTCAAGAGCCTGTTCGTGAAAGGCAAGCGGCACCTCATAGATCGTCGGAACATCAAGAGCCGAGATCACTGCGTTTTCCTGCACATTACAAAACAGCCCGATCTTCTTACGCAGATCGGCCGGTAAGGGCCGGTCCGAACGGCAAAGCAAAATGTCAGGCGAAATACCGATCTCACGAAGCTCGCGAACGCTGTGCTGCGTAGGTTTCGTCTTCAATTCCCCGGCGGCTGCAATGAACGGCACGAGAGTCACATGAATAAATATCGCGTTGTTTCGGCCCTCTTCGTTCCCCATCTGGCGAATGGCTTCGAGAAAGGGCAGCGACTCGATATCGCCGACCGTTCCGCCGATCTCGACGAGCAGCACGTCCGGCTCGTGCATTTCGGCGACCTTGCGCACGGCCATTTTGATCTCGTCGGTGATGTGCGGAATGACCTGTATCGTCTTGCCGAGATAGTCGCCGCGACGCTCTTTCTCGATGACGGAGAGATAAATACGGCCGCTCGTCCAATTATTTGCCTGCGAAAGCTTGGCGTGGGTAAACCTTTCGTAATGGCCGAGATCAAGGTCGGTCTCGGCACCGTCGTCGGTAACGAAGACCTCGCCATGCTGAAACGGCGACATGGTCCCGGGATCGACGTTGATGTAGGGATCAAGCTTCATCATCTGGACGGTCATCCCGCGGGCCTCGAGCAAACACCCAATCGAACTCGCCGCCAGCCCTTTACCCAAACTCGAAACCACACCGCCCGTCACAAAAATATATTTAGTCATTTATTTTCTCCTCGATCATTCCCCCATCACCCGAATTGTCGTTTCCGCCTGCTTTTCCTTCACGCTTTTTCTTCTGATACCGTCCCTCTTTCATCTGCGTCTGCACTTCTTTCGCTTTCGCCTCAGATGGATTCATCAATTCATGCAAGGCGTTCATCGACGCACCAAGCATCGTCGTTCCTTCCGCCGCGTTTCGTTCAAACTCTTCGGAGGTCCGTGTCCTAGGCTTAGCCAAGACTTTCAATGCAACAAGTGCACCACCGACCAGCAAAACGAAAAACCCTAGTCCTATCCAATCACCCATTTTAGAAAACCAGCTAATAGCTTTAAGCTGACAGCTTTAGCTGCCTTCAGCCTCGGTCGTAGTCAAGATTGACCTTACGCGTTCGAGGTCGTCTTCCGTATCAACCCCGATCGAGCTTTCCGTTACATCTACGACCCTTATCTTCGCCCCGTTTTCCAAAGCACGAAGCTGCTCAAGCATCTCAAACCGTTCAAGCCGTGTCTGCGGCAGTTTTGTAAATTTCAACAGGTATTCGCGACGATAGATGTAAAGCCCCGTATGCTTTCGAAAATTCGAAAGCAGTTCCGGCTCCTCCTCGATCGCCTGATTCGGATCACCACCGTATCTCAGTGACGCCTCCCGAGGCCAAGGCATCGGTGATCGCGAGAAATGAAGTGCGTATCCCTTGTCGCCGACCACGACCTTAACGTTATTACCATTTAGCAGTTCCCAAAGACCCTCGATCGGCTCGCACGTCGTCGCGATATCAGCCTGCGGATCACCGATCAATGCCTCGACGGCCGCATCGATAACATCAGGCGAGATCAACGGCTCGTCGCCCTGGACATTTACGATTATCGAGCCCTCAGGCAAATTCTCCGCGACCTCAGCCAGCCGGTCGCTGCCCGAATGATGATCCGGCGCAGTCATCACGGCTTCCCCACCGGCAGCACGCACAACATCAAAAATTCGCTCATCATCCGTCGCGACGATCACTCGCGAAACCGTCCGGGCCTTTGCCGCCTGGCCCAAAGTATGCAGAATCAATGGAAGACCTGCGATATCGAGCAGCATTTTCCCCGGCAAACGCGTAGAAGCGTAGCGTGCCGGGATGATTGCGATCACATTTTGTAGGGGTTTTTCACCGTGTAGCTCCACGGGATTTTAGGTTATCTCTATTCAGCGCAAATCGCAACATAAGAAAAGCGGAATTTGGAACTCCGGCGCCATTTCGCTAGACTAAACGGACGTGGAAATAGAAGACAACCTGCCTTACCCGGCCCCGGCCGCTGCTCCGCAGCCTCCAATATCATTGATCGCACCAACTCCTGACAATCCGCCGTGGGGAATTTTAGCGGCCATCGGCGTTTGGGTAGCAAGCGTTCTGTTCATTCTCGTCATCCCCACGTTCTTTCTGCTGCCGTATTTGGCGATGCAAAACCCTCCGATCGTTGAGAGTAGCCAGATCATTGAGTTTGCAAAAACAGACCCAACCTCGATCTTTCTCCAGATCGTAGCGATAATACCGGCACACCTTTTGACCGTTCTGATCGCATGGCTTGTTGTGACGCGAATGAATAAATTCTCGTTTCGGCGAACTATCGGATGGGAAATGGGCGGATTCAAATGGTGGCATTTTTGCGTAGTGCTTGGCGGTTTTTTTGTTATTGCGGCCGTCGTCGGGTCATTCTTTCCGGAAAAGGAGAATGACCTTGTCCGTATTCTACATAGCTCGCGGTCTGCTGTTTACATTGTAGCGTTCGTAGCGACATTCACGGCTCCGTTTGTCGAAGAGGTTGTGTATCGCGGCATTCTATATTCAGCGTTTCAACGGACGCTGGGCGTCTCAACGGCTTTCCTGTTAGTT
>JAYVDQ010000006.1:0-2465 GCA_043749325.1 Chloracidobacterium sp.
TCGGTCGCACGCTTCATCGGCAAAATGCCCGAGCTTCCGCCCGATGCGGCGACGGGCATAATGCCTGCGCGGGCAAAATCAGCGGCAAACATATCGATCGTCCGCTGCGAAAGACCCGAGATGGCGACCGGCGTCGCGATCGGCATAAAGGTCTGTCCGGCCACCGCCATCAAACGCGAATCCTGCGAAAAACCGGACGCGAGCGTGTTTTGCGGGATCGGGTTTTCAGGATATGCGGGACGCCAATTGTTTGAGAGCAATTCGGCGTAGGTAAAGCTGCGCGGCTGCGTTGACTGATAGGTCGCCGTCGGTGCGGTCGCGACCGTCGAGATCATCTGCTCTATGGGGGTGATGCCGCAGATCGGTTCTTTTGCGAATGGAAAGCTGTACGAAACTGCCCCGACGAGCCGTCCGCCGATATAAACGGGCGAACCTGACATCCCCGCAAAAACAAACGTTCGCTCGGCAAGCGGGCCGCTCAGACGTCCGACGATCATGTCCTGTTTTGGGCCGATCCAATTTGGCAATACGCCGAGTATCTCGACATTAAATTCCTCCGACACCGTGCCGTGAAACACGGTTTTCGCGACGCCGTGCATGCCTTCCTTTATCTCAGACAGCGGAAAGATCTGGGGCGTGGCCCCCGGCGACGAAACCGGCTCGACGCCACCGAAAACACTGGAGCAAACGGCAATGATCGTGAGCAAAATGGCGAGGGATTTGGTGTTATACATCGTTAAAAATTTCTTCCTTATTCGACGGCGCTTATGTTAACATTTTAGGTGTCCACGAGAAAGCCATTCTTTTTGCGGCTTTCGCCACACCGTTCGATGCCGGTTTCCGGCGATAATCTGCATTCTATCTTCAACTGTTATGGCTAAAACCACCCGACTTTTTAAGAGTTTTTCAAGGCTGCTATTTCCCGTGATCCTGCTGGTCGCTGTCGCGATCGTTGCGGGCTCTGTTTGGATGGTTTACACATCGGCCCGGCCGCTAAATTCCCGCTATATCGTTACGCCTGACAAATACGGTCAATTAAGCTCGCGTGCAGCTCAGGTCACAGAGGAAACGTGGACGAACAAGGACGGCAGCACTTCGCGAGGCTGGCTACTACGCGGGACCGAAAGGGCTCCGGCTGTCATACTGCTCCACAAATTTGGAGCTGACCGCTCGTTTGTTCTCAATCTCGGTGTCAAACTTAACGAATCGACAAATTTTACGGTTTTGATGCCCGACCAACGTGCCCACGGTGAGAAGCCATCGGTTCGAAATGCATCGTTCGGCGGCTGTGAGACCGAGGACGCGACGGCCGGGATCGATTTTCTGCGGAACCTGAAAACGCCCACTCAAACCGCGCTTGTCGGGAAGAATATTGGTATTTACGGCGTCGAAATGGGTGCGATGGTCGCTCTCGCTGTTGCCGCGAAAGAGCAAGGAGTGAAGGCCATTGCTCTCGATTCAGCTCCGCAGGATTCGGACAGCGTGCTTCAAGAATCGGTTGACAAGCGTTTCCCATTCGCGAGTTTCGCGACCACAAAATTAGCAAAGCTCGGCACGTATTTGTATTTCTTCGATGGCTGCTACAAACGTGAACCGGTCTGCGACACAGCCCGAAAGATCGAGAATCGCGACATTCTACTGCTCGCCGGCGTGGATGCGCAGGATTTTCAGGAATCGACGTCAAAGCTCAGCAAATGCTTTCCGTCAAGCAACAAGCTCGAAAGCAAACTCGACCTCAGCCCGTCCGGTTTCAGCATCATCAACGCTTCGATGGAGCAGTCTGAGTCGTACGATCAGCGTTTGATCGACTTTTTCCGAAACTCCCTATCGAATTGAGAAGAGGGGAAGAGGGGAAAAGGAGAAAAGGAGAAAATCAGCGAACTCCAGTTGATTTTCTGCCTGTCGGCATTACCCAGTTTTGTGGTTTGCTGATCATTGTTACGATCATTCCTATCACCTCGTCGTAAGTCCGAAAGATCGTTCGAGCTTCTTCACGATCCAAATATCCACATCCTACAGCAAATTCAAGCCAAGTTTGAGTTTCGGCTGCTTCGCCCTCCGAGTCGTTAAGTTTTGCAATAAAGGCTGCCTCATAGCGACGTTTTCGCCATGCTTCGGCGAGATTGGCACAAACAGAGCGAGATGATCGTCGAATCTGATCGGTTAATGAGTAGGTTTCTTCTTTTGGAAACGAATTGCTAAGTTCAAATATCGTCATAGCAGTTTCAAAGGCTTTTTTGTAAACATCAAGTTCTTGGTGTCGTGTAATTTTCATATTGGCGAAGCAATCTCCCTGTCTCCTCTTCCCCTTTTCCCCTCTTCTCACTTAAAGATCGATCTTCTTCTTACTATGTCCATTGGTACGCGACGCGACCTGAATGTCGGCGGTTTGTTCCATTTGGTCGACGGTCTGCGTCAGGAGTTCTTTGAGATCTGTGAGCCGTTCACTCGTTGATGTCATTTCC
>JAYVDQ010000007.1:0-2285 GCA_043749325.1 Chloracidobacterium sp.
CTTTCATTTTCGAGGTCAATCGAGTATAAACTAACTGTCAAAATCGTTTGCTCCACGCCGAAAAGTTTAACACTTACAAATTCGAGGATTACAAGACCCAAGTCATTGATCTCCTAAAACGCGTCTGCACCGTCAGCGTAAAGACCATGGAAATCGTCAAATCAATGCCGGACGAATGAAGTCAGAACCGGGAGCGATAGCGACTGGGTTCAGACAGGACGGGGACATAATCGTTTCAGTCACTTCCGTCCTTAAACAAAAAACGCGGCCGACGCGTGCCGACCGCAAGTCTTTTCGACTAGCTGGAGAAGAGTGCTTTACGCAGTGAGAACTTGTTTCAGTTGGCAGTAGGCACCGGCAGTCAATTCTGCCTTCTGCTACTGCCTACTGATTTACCAGCCGCATTCGGCCGTCGGCCAAACGGATAGTGACCGCATTTGGCTCGTACATATTTAGCGGGCGGGCCTGTTTTTCTTCAAGCTTGGCCGCCTTTGAATTGCTGACGCGTTTTACGGTGCGGGCGATCGACGGGTCCGAGATCTCGCTGTAGCGGGCCGAGATCCGCCGGACATATTCCCGGGTCTCGTTGTACGGCGGTATCTGGTTGCCGTATTTCATCACGGCGCCTTCGCCGGCGTTGTACCCCGCGAGTGCCAGATTGACGTCTTGCCCGAACATGTCGAGCAGCATACGCATGTATTTCACACCGCCCTCGATATTCTGTTTCGGGTCATATATGTTGGATACGCCGAGCCGCCGCGCGGTTGCCGGCATGAGCTGCATTAATCCGCTCGCGCCTTTATTTGAAGTCGCACTGAGCTTGAACGAAGATTCCTGGTGCATCTGCGAATAGATCAGCAGTGGATCGATGCCGTACCGGCGACTCGAATCGACAATGTACGAATCGATCAGCACATCGCCGGTCGTAAAGCCCCGCATCTTATTTGCCGATGACATTAGGAGCTTGCTGTATTGGGCGTTGGACATTTCGCGACTCGCGAGGCCCTCGGAAACGCTCATTCGGGATTGCCGCGGCTGGGTCATGGCCTTTGACGTTAAAGCAGTTGGTTTGATGAGCGGCCGGTCGGCTGCTCTGTATGCGGCGGTAATCTTTGACTTCGAGGCCTTGGCACCGACGGGCCGATATTCAGGTTTTTCAACCTGGACGCCGCGTGCCGTGTCAAAATTGTCAAAAAAACGTGGACGTTGCTGTGCAAATACGGGGACTGCGGAGAGCAGACAGAGGAGGATAGTGAGGTGTGATATTTTCATTTGTGTCGAGTAGGTAGACGGGTATCCACGCGGGTCGCGGGCCGTTTCGGCTCGCTCCATCGCCTACTTAATAAAAATGCGCAAGGGGTGAAGGTTTCCACAAAAGACAAAATTATTTAACAATGTTGTGTGCTAGTGGTCAGTGGTCAGTGGTCAGTGGTCAGTGGTCAGTGGTCAGTGGTCAGTGGTATTCTGTTTTCTGACAACTGACGACCGACCCCTGACGACTGATATGCTCTACGTCTCGCAGATACTTAACCGCCCCGTCTTTGATGACCGCAATGAAAAAATTGCGGTCATCAAAGACGTGCTTGTGCGTTACGGTGACGAAGAGTATCCGCCGGTCATCGGCCTTGTCGCTCGTTACCGCCGCCGCAATTTCTTTATGCCAAGCCGCGATTTCAAAGATCTCGGCCTACAGGGCGCAACGATGACCTCGACGATCCTCGATCTGACGCCGTTCATCCGCCGCGACGGCGAGGTGCTGCTCGGCAAAGACGTGCTCGACAATCAGCTGATCGACGTCGATGGCAAACGGGTCGTCCGCGTCAATGACGTGCAACTGATCGTGACCGGCGAGGATTGGAGAGTTTCGGGTGCGGATGTCAGCCTGCAGGGATTTGTGCGGCGACTGATGCCGCAGGGGTTTTTTGGCAGCGACCGCGTCGTCGAGGTGATCGATTGGGCCGACGTCGGCTATCTCGCCACCGATACGACGACCGTCACCGTGCAGCTTAAGTCATCAAAAGACAAGCTTTCTCGCCTGCACCCGGTCGAGATCGCCCAGCTTGCCGAATCTCTGTCTCCGATCCACCGCACGGAGGTCGTCGAGAGCCTGGACGATGAGATAGCGGCTGATACGCTCGAAGAAATGTCCACCGAGGCCCAGGCCCGCATTCTCGAAGACATGGATCAGGAACGCGCCGCCGACCTGCTCGAAGAAATGTCGCCCGATGACGCCGTGGATGTACTCGACGAGATGGACGACGACAAGGCACAGGAACTTTTCGATC
>JAYVDQ010000008.1:0-3091 GCA_043749325.1 Chloracidobacterium sp.
ACCCGATTTCAAATCGATAAATCTCCCAATGGCAACTAACATTTTATTTCTCAATACTTTCCGGCGATACCGGAAACAAACGTTGGGACACTAGTGAAAACCAATATGAAAATGCACATAATGCCGTATTTTTCCGATTTTGCTATAAAATGCTGATTTTGCCGATTCTGCACCGAAAAAACATGCTCAAAAAAGGCATGTTAGGGTGCAAAAACAGGTTAATAACGGTCAGTTTTAGGGTACTTTTTTACGCCTTAAAATTGGAGACGTCGAAAATTCGCCCCGTGACGGCATCCTAAGGTTAGACCTGCGGACTGCTGAACCGCTTAATCAAAAGACAAACGTACCGGTCGAGAGTCAATAGGAATGATGAAAACATCTGAATAGCTTTGCAAAAAAGGTCCCGTCTAAGGAACGTGATATAATTCTGCGATTCTTCCAAAACATCTCGGACGCCTTTCGGTCCGTCCGAAAAGGATTGTATGAAACGATGCCCTGAATGCAGGCGGGATTATTACGACGACACGCTGCTCTATTGTCTCGACGACGGCAGGGCGCTGCTCGAAGGGCCTGCGTCAGGTGATGAACCCGCGACAGCGATCTTGTCAGAACCGGGAGCGGTTGCGACTGGGTTCCCGGCCAGCGAATCACCAACACGGCATCAGATCAATACGACTGACAAAACCGTGATCTTGCCGGCGAGTACGGGCGATGCCGTCATCCAACCGCGGGGATCAGATAAACGCCTTTTCGCCATACCTGTCTTGCTGGCGATCGTTGTTCTTGGCGGATTTTTTGGCTACCGATATTTTACCTCAACCAGCTCAAAACAGATCGAATCGATCGCCGTGATGCCCTTTGTCAATGAGAGCGGCAATGGGGACGCTGAATATTTGAGCGATGGAATGACCGAGACGCTCATTAGCAGTTTATCCAAGGTGCCGAACCTTAGTGTAAAGGCCCGTTCGTCAGTATTTCGGTACAAAGGCAAGATTGTGGATGCCAGGACCGTAGGCAAAGAGTTGGATGTGCAGGCGGTCCTGAACGGACGTGTCGTGCAGCGCGGTGACCAAATATCGCTCACTTTGGAATTGGTTAATGTTTCAAATGAAAACGTGATCTGGAGCGACAAATATGAGCGAAAAGCCTCTGATCTGGTTACGCTGCAAAGCGAGATTGCACGAGATGTTTCGAGTAAACTGAAATCGAAGCTTTCTGGTGCGGATGTGGCGAAGGTCGAAAAGACTTCCACGGCAAATCCCGAAGCATATCAGCTTTATCTCAAGGGGCGTTTTCATGTTTTCAAATTAACACCGATAGAAACCCAAACAGGCATTTCATATTTGCAACAAGCGATTGCAATTGACCCGAACTATGCGCTCGCCCACGCCGGACTCTCGGACGCATATCGCTCGCTTGCGCTCGGCAGCGAGATGCTGCCGACCGAGCTTCTGCCGAAATCGAAAGCGGCGGCAAACAAGGCACTCGAACTTGACGACGCTCTCGCCGAAGCTCATACGACTCTCGGTGCCACCATATTTTGGTACGATTGGGATTGGAACGCCGCCGAAAATCAATACCGGCGAGCCTTAGAACTTGATCCGAACAGCGCGGACGCACATCTGTTTTACGCCCATCTGCTATCCAACACAGGACGGCACCCCGAAGCTCTCGCCGAAATAAAACGCGCAAGAGAACTGGATCCGCTTTCTCCGTTTGTCAACGCACTCGAAGGGCAATTTCTTTTACACGCCGGACGCACCGATGAAGCGTTGGTCAGATTGCAGGAGAGTTTTGCACTCGCTCCGACTTTTTGGTTTCCTCATGTGTTTGCTGCAAGCGCTTATATCGAGAAAGGAATGTACACGGAAGCCATCACCGAAGCACGTCGGGCGAAGGAACTTTCAGGCGGGCTAACCTTGTCGATCGCCCTTGAGAGTTATGCTTTGGCAAAGTCTGGCAAACGTGATGAAGCGCGGGCGATGCTTGACGAATTGCTGAAACTGTCAAAAGAGCGTTTCGTTTCGCCTTACCACATCGCACTTGTTTATAACGGGCTTGGCGAGCGGGACGAAGCTCTCGCCTGGCTCGAGAAAGGTTTCGAGCAGCGAGATCCGAAGATGGCTTTTTTAAAAGTCGAACCAAAATGGAAGAATCTGCGCGACGATCCGCGATTCAAGGCGATGCTAAAACGCCTGAATCTGCCGGAATAGAATTTTATGAAACGATGCCCTGAATGCAGGCGAGATTATTACGACGACACGCTGCTGTATTGTCTCGATGATGGAAATGCGTTGCTCGAAGGCCCGGGCAGCATAGAGCCTGCTACAGCTATTTTGCCAAATGATAGGATTCAAACTGAGGCTCCGACCCGCCGACACATTGAGCCGACCCAGGAGAAGTCAGCCTCAGAAACAGCCGAAAATCCCTCGACCGTCACGTCTGTTTTTAGAAAACGATGGTTGCTTTCATTAGCTGGCATCGTTATCCTCGCTATCCCTGCGTTCTTTGGATATTGGTTATTTTTACGACACGAGGCCAAATCTATTCAGTCGATAGCCATTTTACCGTTTGAGAATAACAGTGGTGATTCTTCCATCGATTATCTTTCGGACGGTTTGAGCGAAAGTCTGATTGACAAGCTCTCACGGGTACCAAATCTGAAAGTAATCGCTAGAAGCTCCAGCTTTAAGTTTCGCGGATCGCAGGTTGATTTGAATGATGTCTCCAATAAGCTGGGCGTTAATGCCGTCGTGACCGGACGCGTCTTTAAACTTGGAGACACGTTGTCAGTGCATGTGGAGATGGTTGATATTGCGGCGAATCGCCAAATTTGGAGCGAGCAGTTTGATCGCAAATATTCGGACATTCTTTCCGTCCAGCGCGACATTGCCGATTCGGCCGTTCGACAGTTGGTTTCGCATGTTTCTGCACCCCAAACGAATACAAACACAACGAATACAGACAATGAACAGGCCTATGATCTCTATTTAAAGGCCCGGTTTCTCCACCAAAATTCCAGGTCAGCTGAAGAGTTAACGACCACAAGTGGCATGCTTGAACGAGCTATATTGCTGGATCCCAAGTTTGC
>JAYVDQ010000009.1:0-2698 GCA_043749325.1 Chloracidobacterium sp.
GCGTAATGATCCGCTCTGCCGGGCCGCCCGCAAGCTGGTCGATGCAGGCATCGTGGTCGTCGCGGCCGCCGGTAACGACGGCAAAAATTCGTTGGGTCAAAAGATCTACGGTGCTATTCACTCGCCGGGTAATGATCCGTCCGTAATTACAGTCGGAGCGAGTAATACTTTTGGAACTGACGCCCGGAATGATGACGGGGTCACGACCTTTAGCTCGCGTGGACCGACCCGCTCATATTCCACCGATGCCACGACCGGGGTAAAGAAATACGATAATTTGATCAAGCCCGATCTTGTTGCTCCCGGAAATCAGCTGATCTCCACGGCCGGTAGGGATAGCGCGATTCTGGCGGCCAATCCCAGTCTCCAAGTTGACCCGACGGGTACTGGAGCCCGTGAAACCACCATGATGTACCTTTCCGGTACATCAATGGCGACCCCTATCGTCGCGGGAACGGCGGCACTGTTGTTACAGGCAAACCCAAAGTTGACGCCAAATATGGTGAAAATGCTTTTGGAATACACGGCACAGCCGCTGGCGGGTTTTAATCTTCTCGAACAGGGTGCCGGGCAACTCAATGTCGAGGGTGCGGTAAGGATCGCTCAACAGGTCCGCCAGGATCTGCCTAATCCTACACCGGTAGGTACGCAGCTTCGCACGACCAATACCGCTCCTGATAATACCTCTACGATCGCGGGAACACGTTTCCAGTGGTCCGGCGGGATTGTGGGAAATTATTGCACGGAGTCGGGTATTAATCTCATAAACAAATACCAGGGCGTTTACGCCAACGGGAACTTGATCAGTGACGGCATCCTGGTAAGCAATGGAATGCTCGTCAGCGACGGCCTTCTGGTCAGTGACGGACTACTCGTCAGCGACGGCCTTCTTGTCAGCGACGGAGTCGTGCTTGCAAATGGGGCTGCTCCAAACGGTACCCAGACGATCAGCCGCGGCCGATCAATCGGGGCGTCCAGCCTGCTATTCGGTAATGCGGCGACAATGGCTGATCGCAATCCGTTCGCCGATGGACTACTCGTGAGTGACGGCCTTCTCGTCAGCGACGGTCTTCTGGTGAGCGACAGTACCACGGCGTCGGCGAGTCGAATCATGGTCCGCGGCGACAATACCTCCGCAATGCGCTAAGTAGATCCTCTCGGCATCGTATGATTCTGATGGGACGGGGGAGAGATCGCGGCAGCAAATTTTGTTGTCGCGATCTCTTTTTGTTTGACCTTAATATGATGGCGAAATAAAAAGGTCGGGTGCACAAAGATTTTTATTGAAAAAAAACAAAATTTAATTCATAATAGTTTTTGCCGTTCAATGTGTCGGCATCCATAAGCTCAAATTCCACCCTCAATCCGACCACCGCCCTCCAGTAGACTCTCCGGCTCCTAACTAATGGATCGAAAGGAAAAATACATTAATATTATGCTCGCCGCCCTGGCGACCATTGCTCTCGGAGCAATGGTGTGGGCGTTTTTGGGTATTACGGCGGCTCGAATTGATTACGGCGTGATCACGCTGACCGTTTTGACGGTTTTTTGCAGTTGCTATCTCAGGATCCAGTTGCCGCGCGTAAGCATACACCTGACCATCTCTGATGCCTTGATCATGCTGGCGATCTTTAAGTATGGCGGTGAGGTTGCGATTGCGATCGCCGTAACCGAGACGGCCCTTGCATCGCTCAATATTATGCGGCAAGGGGTCGCGATCCGGTTCAAAACCATTATTCTTAATGTTTTGATAGCGACAATCGCGGTTTTCGTCGCGGCAAAGGCGGTAGCTCTTATCTTCATATCACCGGAAGTGATATTACAACGCGGTGATTTTACACCTATTATATTATTGCTCGGTGTGATGGCGTTCTCGCTATTTATGGTTAACTCGGTGTTGGTCGCAGTCTATTCGGCAATCAAGAGCGGGAGAAATTTTTGGCGTGTGTGGACGGGCAACTGCTTTGACACGATCATGATGTATCTGTCCGGAGCGGTCATGACCGGGGTCATCATAGAGTCGATCGACCAGGCCAACCTGTTCCTTTTCGCCGGGGTGGTCGGTGCTTTCGGCATTGTTTATCTGACATTCCGGCACTTTGTCGAGGATGTTAAAAAGACCGTCGAAAAGGCCAAACAGGCTGAGCGCGAACGGGCCGAACAAGCCGAGGAGCATGTCCAGGAGCTTAAGAGTTATGTCGCCGAACTGGAACGCAGCGGTTCAGCGTTGCAGGAGAGCCACGAAAATTTCCGTCACGCCGCATATCACGACGCGTTGACCGGGCTTCCCAATCGAAACTTTTTTATCGACACTCTGAAAGATCTGCTCCAAAAGAGCCGGGAAAATTCGGAAAGTAATTTTGCGGTCCTGTTCCTCGACCTCAATCGCTTTAAGACGATCAACGACAGCCTTGGGCATTCGATGGGCGACCGGCTGATCAAGAATGTGGCCAAGCGGTTATCAGGCATGATTCGCGACGAAGATATGGTCGCACGCTTTAGCGGCGACAAATTTGGTGTTATTTTGTCGGATTTGCTGAGCAAAGATGAAGCAACGAGCTTTGCCGACCGGTTAGCTCGACGCCTCGCCGAGCCATACACGCTCGATGGCCGGCAGGTATTTACGAGCGCCAAGATCGGTATCGCGTACGGCAATTCTGAGTATCCCGAGGCCGAAGACATCCTGCGTGACGCGGAC
>JAYVDQ010000010.1:0-4213 GCA_043749325.1 Chloracidobacterium sp.
GAGCACTGCGGAACCATGGGCAAAAAACCATTGCAGAATGTAATAAAACATCGGCACGCGGCCGAATGTGACACACACGCTCTGCCAAATTGCCTTGCCATCGATCCGGTCGGTTAACCCAAGCACAAGCATTGACGGGCCGAGCGTCATTAATAGAAACAGAAGCGAAGGCGGGTATTTCGTGGTGTTCAGGAACGATAGAAAGGTTGCCACACCCGTATCCTGATACCTCCAATGCGAAGGGTCGCCATATATATTGACGAGGCGAATTACCACAAACAGCGCAGTGGCGAGCAAGCCCAACTTTAATAATAATTTTCGCCTCTTCTCACTTTCCCATTTATAGACCGGGCCCAGAGCATAACCCGCAGCCATCACACCTATCCAGGGAATCAGCGGGTAGGCAAAAAAAGCCTGCGACGCCCCGCCGAACAAAGGAACGACACCCTGTTGATGAAGCATTATCCAAAGGTCCTGCGAAAAACTCGGCGCGGGTGTTCCGGCAAATACGATCTGAGGAGGCACCTGAAAGCCGTCAAGCAGGTTGTGCAACACGATCATAACGACACTCGCCGCTCCAACTACTTTTACCGGCAGATAGATGAGCGCAGCCATGACGATCATCGAAATGCCAATTACCCAGATGACCTGGGCCATCCCAAAGAACGAGTAATCGAAATTGAATACAATGCTAAATCTAACAAGCGTGAATTCGAGAAAGATCAGCCATAATCCACGTGTGAAAAGAAATCGCGAAAGTTCCGCATTACTCTTGCCGTTGGCCTTTTGCAGGTAGATGCTGACACCTGAGAGAAAAACGAACGTCGGCGCGCAATAGTGTGTGATCCACCGCGTAAAGAACACGGCGACGGTGGTCGTGGCCGGGTCAGTGGGATCGGATTGCAACGCACCGGCGAGTAAGTAATCGCGGGTGTGATCCAGCAGCATGATCATCATCACGACGCCCCGCAGGAGGTCGACCGAGTAAATGCGTTCTTTTATCTCACGAAATGGTTTGGTTGGAAAAGGGTGCATATCTATGGTCCGTTATAGTGGTTTAACAAACGGTCGCCGCAAATGTCCTTACGTTTTGTGAAATTTTGTGAAATTGGCCGGGCAAGTTTCGCCTTGTCCTCGTTATTCTTCGTACCCGGACCGAAGCACAGTATCATACTGAGCAATTTGAATGGATTATCCGCCATTAGACATTAAGTTGCCCCGTTCCGCTTTAGGGCCTCGGATACGAGCCGTTTTGTCTCGGCATCGGGCACACTTTGTTTCTCCCACCAGTCCAGGTATCCGTCGTCAACGACGGCTCCTGCGTCAACCAAGGCCTCGACAATCGGCCCGTGATCCGGCGTATATTCGTTGACCGCAGACCAGATCGCCTGATCGAAAACTGTACCGCCGTACATGTTTTTTACCTCCATCGGCACCTTTCGTTCGACGAGCAGCTTGATTATGTCTAGGCGGCCGCCGGACGCGGCGTAATGAAATCCATTCAGGCCCGATATTATGCCGGCGAGCGGATCGACACCCTGGTCCAGCAGATATGCGGTTGTATTTGGATAACCAAGCATACAGGCTGCGGAGAAAACTTCGGCTAGTGTTTCGGGCTCGTCTTCAAAATAACCTTGTTCGTACCATTCCTTGATCTGATCGTCGAATTTATCCGCTCCGCCTACCATCGACTCGAGCGTGGTAAAATCCCCCCGTTCCATTGCCGCAATAGCATATTGAAAGAGGAAAGGATACTTTTGATCAGCGTGATTTTGGATATAGGAGGTCAATTCATTCCAACTGTTGAATCCGATCTCGTCCGCAACGAAAGCGCGGGCCGCCCAGAGGTCGACATTCTCCGGGTCAGACGGGTGGCCCGTGCGGTTAGTTACACGTTTGAAACGGTTCTGGATATGCTGCCTGAATCGTGAGTCGCCCGACGCATACAGTTCGACCACAGCTTGAGCAAGTTGATCAAATTGGCTTTCCGTCGGCCGGTCAGACCGCAGCGTCTTGCCCCAAAGCTCTTCGAGTCCTTCCAGTGTCATTACATCTTCCTTTTATGCATCGGCCCGGCATTGAAAACAAAGATTGTAATTATCGGGATCGTTCACGTAGAGCTGTTTCATGCCATACGGCGCTACGGTAGGCGGGTTTAAATTGACGCCCTTTGACCTCAGATATTCACTGAAAGGAGCGGCGTCATCCCGTTAATATCAACGGCCATCGCTATCTCCAGAATCTACGCGGCCGTAAACCCGCCGTCGATCATGTGGATGCTGCCCGTGCAGTATGAGGCTTCGTCGCTCGCAAGAAACAAGGCGAGGTTAGCGACCTCTTCGTTGGTGCCGTAGCGTTTTAGAGCGATCATTTGCGAAAATCCCTCCCGCATGCCGTCGGGATCGTCCGGCGACAATTGCGTTTCGATGGAGCGTATCATGCGGTTATCGATCGGGCCCGGTCCAATTGCATTTACGCGTACACCAAACGGCCCCAGCTCAAGCGCAGCGGTTTTGACCAAGCCACAGACGGCGTGTTTGCTCGCGAAATACGGAGCTCCCGCCGGCACGCCGATTACACCCGCTATAGACGAAAGTGCAATGATCGAGCCGCCACCTCGCTTTTTCATTGGCTCGACACAATATTTCATCGAGAGCCAGACTCCGATAACGTTTGTTCTCAAAACGGCTTCGAAGTTTTCGACCGTTTGGTTTTCTATCGGGGCAATCATTCCTTCTATCCCGGCATTTGCTAAAAGGATGTCCACACCGCCGTAGGCCTCGATAGTCGCGGCGACAGCAGCAGCAGTTGCTTCCTCGTCCGTAGCATCGGCTACAAAATCGGCTATACGGTTTTCTACAGCCAATCTTGCTCGTGTTTCGCGGAGCTTTTCGGCCGACCGGCCCACAAGCATTACGCTCGCCCCTTCCGCAAGAAATCGCTTTGCCGTCGCTTCACCGATGCCACCGGTCGCGCCGGTGACAATAGCTACCTTTCCTTCTAACCTTCCTTGATTCATTCATTTCTCCTTATTTAAGTCATTTAAGTCGGTGAGCCAAAACGCTGAGCCGCTCTTGCTTTTGCTCGTTCGGCCTCGGTTTCACGGTCGCGCGGCGGGGCGTTTGTCACAAGCGAATTCAGCATTTCCTGTGCGGCAGCCGAAACCCGCTCGACCGCGAGGTCAAAGGCGGCTTCGTTCGCCCTCGAAGGCGTATTAAAACCCGACAGCTTTCTGACAAACTGGATCGACGACGCCCGCACCTCACCCGACGTCGGGGGCGGGTCGAAATTGAAAAGCGTTTTGATGTTTCTGCACATAAATCGATTATACGTGTCTCATGGCTAGTGTTTGGCCTTTGCGACTTTTTGTTTTCCAGAGCGTTCCGTGGCAACTTTCGTTTTTTCCAGGCGAAAAAAACGGACCGCATTGTTGTAAAAGATATCCCGTTTTTGCTTTTCCGTTAAGAACTTAGCCGATCTAATGTTTTCGATGGCCATCGGGATCGCATCCGTCCAGACCATCTGGTCGGAGCCAAACATTATGCGGTCGCCGAAGCCTGCCTCGACCAAGCGTTGCAGATAATAATGAAATTCTTTCCTCGGCCGTGTCCAATCTATAACCCCGATATCGACGTAAAGCTGCGGATACGCATATAACATATTGATCATTTCGTCGAGACGTGGATACCCGGCGTGCATGACGTACACCCGCAGTTTAGGATGTTTAATAATAACGTCTTCGAGAAGCAGCGGACTGTTTATGCTCTGACGCATTTTCGGAAAGCCTTTATAAACAGCACCCCAAAGTCCGGGATGAATGTGATAAGCAACAGGAATATCCAGCTCTTCTGCCAGCGCAAAGATCGGCTCTAATCGCGGATCGTTTGGAGCGATTCCTTCATATTGCGGATCAAACTCGCCGATAACCTTCAAACGCCCGGCCTTTATCTCAGCGCGCATAAAGTCGAGATTTACCTTAGATGGATCGTCTATCGCATAGCCTACGATAAAGCGTCCGGGATCAGCGGCGTGCCATTTCAAAGCTGTAGGGTAGTCATTGCTGATCATCCCCTCAACGACGTTGTATTTTTTCATCTGCGAGAGAGTCTCGCGGAAATGGTCCTGATCGTTCTTGGCAGTCAGTGGCCGTTTTGTTATCGGATTTGGCCTGTTATTCTCGACCCATCCTTCTTTGCTGTAGCAGTGAAGGTGG
>JAYVDQ010000011.1:0-2936 GCA_043749325.1 Chloracidobacterium sp.
AATCCGGCGATGGTCGCTCTGCGGCCGCATGTGACGAGGCCGCTCTATTTTGAGATACACCGCGTATCGCCGTTTCCAAATCGCTCTCTCGACGTCGATGTCGTGCTCGACGTGATGATCCATGATCTCGATGCCGTTCGGTGGCTGGTTGGGCATGACGTGAGAGTGTCGGAGATACGGGCTGTTGGAATTCCCGTGATCTCGGACAAGGTTGACGCAGCAAATGCCCGGATCGAGTTTGAGAACGGGGCGGTTGCCAATATTACGGCGTCGCGGATCGGCACCGAGAAAATAAGAAAGACGCGGTTTTACCAGACAAATTCGTATGTCGTGCTCGATTACGCGACGAAATTTGCTTCGGTTACATCGCTAAATCCCAATGCCGCACATCCGCTGGCCGGAATTTCCATAAATCGGCTACAAATCGACGATATTGAGCCGTTGCGGGCGGAGATAACGGCGTTTTTGGATGCGATAGAGAATGATGCCGTACCTCCAATCACAGGCGAGGACGGGCGCCGGGCATTGGAGCTGGCGGTGGGGGTTTTGGAAAAGATTGACCGTCACCGAAGTAGATTGGACGTCTAGGAAGAATGGAACGCGGATTAAGACGGAAAAAGCGGATTTACGTGGATCTGAAAAATTCATTTGAAAGGTTTTTCAGATCCGTGAAAATCGATTTTATTTCCGTGTTAATCCGCGTTCCATTTATCGCAGGAAAATTTAAGCCGAGGCTTCGCCGGCTTTCCCGCCAGCCTGCGCGGCGGCGATCTGTTCGTTGATGGTCTTTAACCACTCTTGGGTTTTCGCGAGTTTTTCTGCTCCGTTCGGCGCACCCAGGACGACTTTTTCAAGGTTTTTGAATGCCTCGGGGTTTTGGAACTTTTCGCGCAACTCGGCCAAAAACGGCTGGACCTTGGCGAAAACCATTACATGCTCGCCCGCGGTCTCATTAAAAAGATCGGCGTCAATAGCACCGTGATTTACCATCGCGGCTGCCATATCCCAATACGACGTAACCATTCTCAGGTAGCCGCCTACCTCAGGGTCCATCATCGTCTGCCAATACTGCTCGGCACTCGTTGGGTTGAAACTAAACATCCAATTTCTTGCCTCACGCATTTTCGTTTCGCGACGTAAGTCATATAGTTTTAGAATTAGATCAGCGGATTCTACTTTGCTCATAAAAAAAACCTCCGAAATGAATTTAGATTTTAAGTCTATTCCTCCACGCAGTTTCCTGTCAACAAATCGAAAAAGAAGTTAAGCGAAATGTAATAAACGAGCGAAAATCGTGCAGAATAGAAAACGGATGACGAACGTGATCTCAAAATTTCTAGAGGAACGGATCGACGCTGGGGATTTTCCGTCGGCGGTCTATCTCGTCGCTCAAAAAGGCGAGATCGTTATGCAGGGTGCTCTTGGCTTTGCAGTGGTTGAGCCGGAACGGATCGAGGCCCGCCTTGATACGATCTATGATCTGGCGAGCTTGACCAAGGTGCTGGTGACGGGGTTGTTGACAGCGAAGTCTATCGAAAGCGGTGATTTTCAGCTCGATGGCCGGGTCGCCATATATCTAAAGGAATTCGACTCAGAAGGCAAGCGAATGATCACCGTCTCGGATCTACTGACGCATACCTCGCATTTACCCGCGTGGAAGCCGTTTTACCTGCTGGTCTCTGACCCGTCGGAGGTGATACACGAGATCGGACAAACACCCTTAAAATTTGACCAGGAAGAGGTTACGTACAGCGACCTGAATTTTGTCGCTCTTGGCGGGCTTGTCGAACGGATAACAGGAAAGAGTTTGGATGAGGTGGCGACAGAGATTATTTTTGAGCCGTTGGGTCTTGACGGCACGTTTTTCAATCCACCTGCAAATTTGCGGCAGCGGATCGCGGCAAGCGAGAAGGGAAATGAGTTTGAAAAACTGACATGCGTTGAGCAGGGGTATCTTAGCAAGAACCCAGTCGCTCCCGCTCCCGGTTCTGACCATTTCCGCACTCACCAGATCTGGGGCGAGGCCCATGACGGAAATGCCTATTTTATGGACGGTGTTGCCGGACACGCGGGGCTATTTTCGACAGCGGAAGAGGTTTTTAGGATCGCTCAACAGTTTTTGCCGAAGTATTCGACTCTTTTAAAACCAGAAACATGCCAACTTTTTCGAACAAATCTCACTTCCGGGTTGAATGAGGACCGCTCGTTTGCTTTTCAACTTGCTTCGACTGAGGATTCGACCGCCGGAAAGCTGATGTCGCCGCAAAGTTTTGGGCATCTTGGGTTTACGGGGACCAGCCTGTGGATCTATCCGGTTGCGGAACGGGTTTTTATCCTGCTGACTAACCGCACGCACGATCATCCGCCCCCGTTTGTCAATATTAATTCCGTGCGGCGGCGTTTTCATGATCTCGCGATCGGGCAACTCGAGCGAAATTCTTAGCAACGAAATCGTATATGTGTTAATCAAAGATGACGCTTTCCCCGAAGTTCAGACTCGGGCCGGAGATTATACTTTGATGAAAAACTTTGCTGCATTACTATTATTTTGTGGAACGCTCGCGTTTAGCGCGTTTGGCCAGACGAGTACGGCTACGCGTCCGCGTGTCGCGCCGACCGCTACCCCGCCAAAGCTTGAGAATGATCAAAATACAAATTCCGGTCCGGGTGCCCCGCCGACATTGATCGGCGGCAAGCAGACCGGTGCGAAGCCGATGGCAACGCCACCGCCGGACGACGGTGAAATTATCAAGGTCGAGACCAATCTGGTAACCATGCCGGTTTCGGTCCTTGACCGCGATGGGCGTTTTATCTCCGGCCTGCAAAAAAACGATTTCAAAATATTCGAGGACGGCGTTGAGCGAAAGGTCGACTATTTTCAGTCGGTCGAGCAGCCGTTTACCGTGATAATAATGATCGACGTCAGCCCGTCGACG
>JAYVDQ010000012.1:0-2326 GCA_043749325.1 Chloracidobacterium sp.
GCAAAGGACCATGGTGCAAAAGTGTCAACGGGTCCGCGACAATGACCGGCTCGGACCGGTTCGATCTATAAAGATCGAAAATACCTCGATTTTTAGCCATGACGGTCTCGATTACGCCGGGAGCTGGTCAACGGGACAGTTTACCTACGACCGTGACGGGGTAGTCCTCGAACAAATCCAATACGACAACGCCGGAAAGATCACCTATCACGTTGTCTCAACGCGAAAAGGCAACCAGCTTCGTACTGTGCGTCGTGATATGTACGATAAAGTCGAGACGAGCGTGGATACGTACGACAATTGCGGAAACATGACGAGCACCATGGAGTACGCGGCGGACGGACACCTTTCAGATTGGCGGCGCTCCCTTTTTGACAGAAACGGCCGAGAGACTGGAATGGTTTTTCTGGACCCAAAGGGGGAGATGGTGGGATGGGAAGATATTTCTTACGACGCTGCCGGTCGTGTAGTCGAGGAGCTATATCGCGGCACGGACGGCAAGCCAACCTCTCGAATAACTTATAAATATTCGATCGACAACGGTGCGTCAACGGAGGAAAGGACCGTCAACCACTATCTTGACCGACTCACAACTTTCCGATATGTAACACTGACCAAAAAAAACAGTGAAGAGACGAGACTCTCGTATGGGGCCGACGGCAGCCTGAGCTCAAGATCCACCCATGAGTACCCGAACCGCGACTCTCATGGCAACTGGATCGTGCAGATCGATACCTCTTGGGAACCTGACGAAGCAGGTAAATGGATCGTCAAGAGTAAAAGCAAAACTACAAGAGCGATCACCTACTATTAGATTAGATTCGAGTGACGCAAACGCCTCGCCTGCCGCATAACAAATACCCGGGAGAACGATTAGATCACTTGAGATTCTTCTTAAAGAATTCGAGGCTACGCTCCCACGATAGTTTAGCGGCTTCGACGTCGTAGCGCGGGTTTCAAATGGAAAATAAAACCGGACAATGGAAATTAGAGACCGGGATGCCGGTGACCATTCGCTGCTATGCTGCCGCCAGAGCGGGCTCGGCGTTGCGGACAAGGACCGTTGGTGCCAGGTTTGGGGATGGTACCAGAAGGTCATGCTCGCGAAGCAATTCGACGTGCTCGTTCATTCCCCATTTGGCCTTGTAGAGGCAATCCTCCACGGAATTACTGACGCGGACGGCAAGCCGACCTCTCGAACGACGTATAAATATTCGATCGACAATGGCGCGTCGACGGAGGAAATGACCGTTAGCAGCTATCTTGACCGCCCCACAGCTTTCCGATTCATAACGGTAATCCAAAACAACGGCGAACATTCACCTACTATTAGGCCCGTTTGTACCATGGAAAAAGCTCCGCCTCCATAATGGTACGCATTCGTGAGAACGATTCGATCACTTAAAATTCTTCTTAATGAACTCAGGACTCCGCTGCCACGATAGTATGGCGGTGATGACGACATTCTGATAACGTTAAATCAACGTTATGAATATTATCTCGCTCGAAAATGTCTCAAGAAACTACCGGCTTTCGCCGCTTTTTGAGAACGTGCTTCATTTCTTTCAGTGCGGAACGCCAAGCACTGACCATGTCGCTACGCCGTAGCTTGCTGGGAATAGTGACCGGATCCATAATTGAGTTGACCGATCAATGTTTCGGTTTTTTAACCGCCGGCTTTTGGCTGGTGAGGTTGTGGCACTCGTCTTTGTCGAGTTTGGTTTCATCGGAGTCGTCCTTGACGCACATCGCGCCCTTGCCGTCCCAGGCACCGAAATTTATTACGTAGTTATTGTCCTTACCGATGTCCATGTCCGATTCGTCAAACTCGTCGACCTTGCCGTTCGGATTCATTCTAACGATCCTTACGTCGTATTTGTCCTGGTCGCCGTCATCGTCCTTAAAGTACAGGAAGCCTTTTTCGAGATCGAGCTTGATCGTGACCGTTTTGCCGGGGGCGAGCGTGATGCCGCCGATCTCAAAATCGTAGCTTGGTTTGGTTTTGCCGCTGTCGGTCGAGATATACAGCGAAGGTGTTTCGCCGTCGGCGCTTGCCGTAAACGTCAGCTCGCGTCCGTCCTGGGTGAACGTCATGTTCAGGCTCTCGCCCTTATCGACGGAAATGTCTTCAAAGCCGACCACAAACCCGACGCCCGAGATCTGCAGATCGGACATATACTTCGAATCCGTGCCGTGGACATTGATCTTATAAGGCTTCTTGTTGGCCGCGTTGACGGGCAAAGTGAACGCAGGCGGCACATCGGCGTCGATGTCGGTGTCGCTGTCCTGAACCGCCATGACTGCTCCGTTTATTTCATTTACCGTC
>JAYVDQ010000013.1:0-13259 GCA_043749325.1 Chloracidobacterium sp.
ATCCTGCACGCCTCGCACGAGGTAACGCGCAACAGCACCCCGGTCGAGCTCTCGGCGATGGAGTTTAGATTGCTGCAATTTTTTATCAAAAATCGCGGAACAGTTCATTCGCGTGACGATCTACTGGACGCCGTTTGGGGATACGATGCGATGCCGACTACCCGGACTGTTGACGTACATGTGGCGTGGCTGCGGCAAAAGCTCGAGGAGAATCCCCGTCATCCACAATTCATCCATACGGTTCATGGCTTTGGCTACAAGTTTGTGGTTTAATCACGGGCTTCCTCGACAATCTTCTTAAATCTGACCGCATCGTCCTTCATCGTAATATTGTTAAAGAAAACGTAGGAAAGCCTGTCAGCGGGCACTAGAGAGACCAGTTCCATTAGTTCGTCGTCTTCGTATGTGTAACGCCATCGCGGAATACCGTGGAGCCTATAGTAGCAGTTTTTTGGAGTAACCGTTGGCCTTGCGAAAGGATCGACGCAATGCCAGAGATCAAGATCGTCGCAGATCTCCTTGATGACCGCGTCTTCCCATAATTTCCCTCGAGGCTCCCACGCGAAATTGAGATCACCGCGATCGATGTTTGAAAAAAAATGTTTGAGATTAAGAATGTTCTCCGGAAGTGGCTGAAAGCGGGCAGGACATTGAAATAACACAGTCCTTGCTCCAAGGGCTTTTGCACAAGCGAGGGTTGTCTCAAGAGCTGCTTTGACGGTATCAGTCGGTTTGAAAAACCCGGCTTCCCCGGCTTCCTTTTCCGTCAGCGGCCGTTTCAGCCGTTTGTATGTCGGGCTGGAGGATTCGTGTGTGATCATCTGCCATGCCTTTAGCGTAAATTCAAAATCGTCGGGTACATCGACCCGCCATTTCTCAAGAGTGGCGATTTGCGGCGGATCGTAAAACGTGTGCTGGATCTCAACTACGGGGAGCAGCGTGACGTATTCGGGACGCTTGGCTCGTCCAAACCCGCAGGTGCCGATCTTGATATTACTTTCCATTGGATGATTGCTTCTAGGTCATTGGGTAGGGCACGATGTAAAACGCTATCGCGATGAAATGCAGCACGCTGCCCCCGAGCACAAACATGTGCCAGATCGCATGGTGATGTTTAATGCTGTGCCAGCCAAAGAAAATTGTCCCTATCGTGTAGCTGATGCCTCCGGCGACTATCAGCGAGATCGGAACAATCCCGATGGCAAGATACAGCGGCTGGACGGCTACGACACCGATCCAACCCATCAGAAGATACGTCACCGCCGATAGAGGCCCCGATTTGATCACAAAAAATATCTTCATCATTATCCCCATTGCGGCAAATACCCACGCAAAGATAAATAAATAGGGGCCGATGCCCTCCCTCAGGACGATCATCGTAAACGGGGTATAGCTGCCCGCTATCAGCAGATAGATGCAACAGTGATCAATGAGCTGGAGCTTTTGTTTGGCTTTCTCTGAGATCGAATAGTGATACAGCGTCGATGCGGTGTAAAGCGTAACGAGCGAGAGCCCGTAGATCAGGCTGCACGCGATGTGCCAGCCATCGCCCTTCCAAACCGCGAGCGTCACCAGAAACACAAAACCGGCCAGGCTCAGTATCAGTCCGACGCCGTGTGTAAGCGTGTTGGCGACCTCTTCGACACTGAGTTCTTTGAGTCTTGCTCTGACCATTTACATCATTGATGCTTCAAAGTGCGATTCGGAGGTTGCCCTCTCGCGGCGTGCGACCCCCGTTCTGTAAGCGGCTTCCTCGACGGCTGCCGCGACGGCCTCGGCGACACGCCGGTCGAATACCGACGGGATTATATAGTCAGGATGGAGTTCGTCGTCACCGATCGTGGCCGCGATGGCATTGGCGGCGGCGAGTTTCATCGCCTCGTTGATCTGTGAGGCTCGGCAATTTAGAGCGCCACGGAAAATACCGGGAAAGCAAAGGACATTATTGATCTGATTCGGATAATCCGAGCGTCCCGTTGCCATTACCGCTACATGTCCGGCAGCATCCTCCGGCATGATCTCGGGTATCGGATTGGCCATCGCGAAGATGATCGGGTCCTTGGCCATATTTGCCAGGTCGGTCTCGTCGATAACGCCCGGCGCTGATAATCCGAAAAACACATCCGCGCCCTTGATGACTTCATGGATATTGCCTTTTTCGGCGTCGGGATTGGTGTTGCGAGCGTACCAATCCTTGACCCAATTCATATTTTCCACGCGGCCCGGATAAATAGCGCCGGTCGTATCGCAGCCGATGATATTCTTAACGCCGGCGGCCATAACGATCTTCGAGCACGCCACGCCGGCAGCCCCGATGCCGTTGACGACAACCTTGATGTCTTCCATCTTTTTGCCGGTGATTTTGAGAGCGTTGATCAGGGCGGCGAGCACGACGACCGCAGTGCCGTGTTGATCGTCATGAAAGACGGGAATATCAAGCTCCTCTTTCAGGCGGTCCTCGATCTCAAAGCACCGGGGGGCGGATATGTCTTCGAGATTGATGCCGCCAAATACGGTCGAGATATGCTTGATGGTCTGGACGATCTCGTGCGGGTCCTTAGTATTGAGACAGATCGGAAAAGCATCGACGCCGCCAAATTCCTTGAACAACTGGCACTTGCCCTCCATAACCGGCATTGCCGCCGCCGGCCCGATATCGCCGAGACCGAGAACAGCGGTGCCATCCGTGACGACGGCGACCATGTTTTTCTTGATCGTCAGGTTAAAAACCTTTTCCGGGTCCTTTGCGATCGCCTCGCAGATGCGTGCGACCCCCGGCGTATATGCCATCGAGAGGTCGGAGCGGGTCTTTAACTGCATTTTCGAAGCGATCTCGATCTTGCCGCCGAGGTGCATCAAAAATGTCCGGTCGCTGATATTTACGACATCGACGCCGTCAATATCGCTTACCGACCTGACGATCTCCTGATCGTGCGATTCGCTGGCGGCATTAACGGTAATGTCGCGGATAAGAAAATCCTTGCCGACGCTAACGATATCGATGCCCTCAATGTCGCCGCCGGCTTTGCCGATTGCTGTGGTGATCTCGCCGAGTTTGCCGGGAAGGTTATGAATTCTGACACGCAGCGTAAGGCTGTAACTCGCGTTAGGTGTTGGTTTATTGGTCATGTTCTGTCAGTAACCCGCACTTCAGTAAGGGCTTAAGCGTTGCTCTGGACAATAGTAAAGTATGACGAAAAACGAACACGCAGGCAAATTACAGAATTTAACCCGGCGATTTTGATATTTTTGTGATAAGCCTAGCGATCTTGCCGCGTGGGACAAAACGCTCGGCGAAGGCCGCAAATTTATTAAAGCCGCCGGGAATGACCAGACCGCCGCCGCGTTCAAGAGCCCGTAAAGTTTCACTTACTACTAACTCATGCGTTTGTTCGCCGCCTGGAAACTTTTTTCGTTCAGACAAGGGATCGATATCTTCGGCGGCGACCGCGAGGCGTCCCGGGCAAACCGTTACGACGCGGAGGCCAAAGCTCGACATCTCGGCTTCGAGAGCCAGCGAGAAGGTTGTTAGGAAAGCCTTTGTGGCTGAATAGACTGAGGCGTACGGGATCGGCTGAAAACCGGCCATGGAGGAGATCGTTATGACGTCGCCGTGTTTTTGCTCGATCATCGCGGGAAGCAGACGATGGGTGATCTCAACGACGGTGGCGTTTTGCAGGGTTATCATTTCCACCTGACGCTCAAGCGAAAGGTCAAGAAACCGGCCTTGATCGCCGAACCCGGCATTGTTAATGAGCAAATCGATATAAAGAGAGCGAGCGGTTAGTTCGTCAGTCAGCTGTTGTCCGGCTCCCGGCAGGCCGAGATCAAGGGGAATAGTTTTTACCGCGATCCCGTGCTTAGATCGCAACTCATCAGCGATCGTTTCCAGTTTTTCGCCGGAACGCGCAACGAGGACGAGGTTGCGATCTTGCGAGGCAAGAGTCCGGGCAAAACAACGGCCTAAACCGCGCGATGCACCTGTTACAAGAGCGTGCCCAGGTTCATCAGGCCTGCGGTTCGACTTGATTTGCTGCGATGGATTTTTTGGCACCGTAGAGTCGCTCGCGTATGTGTTCGGGGTATCGAGAGTTCCAAAAGTAATCGATTATCCCGCTGGTCGTGCCGAAACCGTACTTCATTCCTTGCTTGGTGTGATGATACATGTGATGTTTCTTCATGTATCGGAAGTAAGGATCGCGAAAATTGTAGAAATGAGTAGCGTGATGGATCCACTCTTCAGCGAGGTAGCACAGGAACCATGTCGCCGTGATCACCGCAACCGGGAAAAAGAAAATGCCGAGCCCAGCACCGATAATAAACATCGGCAGCAGGTCGCGAATACGGCCGCTCATATGGTTGCCGTCAAATGGCCTCTCGTGATGTCCCGTGTGCATCGGATCGAGGTACTTAACACCAAGCGTCGTAAAGAATTTTTTTAGCGGAGTCTCTTCGTTTACTGTGAATTTGTGATGGAAAATATAGCGATGCGAGGTGTATTCCGATAGCATCCAGAAAATTATACCGACCGGAACAAAAGCCAGTCCCCACAGGACACTACCCGAACGAACTGCAAGCACCAGCACGATGATCGCATACGTCGTGTAGAGCGCGGTCGTCTTATAGATCTTATGCCGCGAGATGACCTCCTGCTCGCGCTTGTAGGCACGATAAGAGTTTTCTTTACGCTCCTGCGGAGCCAGAGTTTGTTCAGTAGTCATTAGGGGTAAAAAGCGCCTCGATCAATAATAATTATATAACAATGACGGGCGTGTCAAGTTTAGCGACCGCCGCAAATCTACGTTTTTAGATCACGGGCCGGAGCAGACCGCGAAAGACGCCCATTATCTCAACGCGGTCGGCGGCGAGGCGGATGATCTCGCCGCCCTCGTCGGAGGAGCAGAGTTCGATCTGCGCACCTGCCCGATAATATTTACGAAGTACCGTCCGCTCTTTTTTCAGCACCGCGGCGACGATGTCGCCGTCGCGAGCAAATGAACGCAATTCTACGAGAGCGATGTCAAAAGCGGAAATGCCTTCGTCGACGAGGGCGTCGTCAGTCACGCGAAAGGCGCGGATCTCGCGTGAGTCATGACCGCCGAACATAAATTCCGGCAGCGCGAACGGTTTTCGCCCGACATCACCGTCTGTGTTTTCATCGGGGGTTTCCAACCATTGAATCACTTCGCCGCTCGCCGGCGTGATCTCGTTATGGACGAGAGCAATGGTGAAATGGCCATTGACACGACGGCGTTCGAGGAAACCCTGGGCCTCGAGATCTGTGACGATACGTGCGATCCCGGCCTTTGAGCGGACGCCCATGTGGCGGGCGATCAGTTGATAAGAGGGACGCGCGCCGTGAGACTCGATGTAATGCGTTATGAAATCGAGGATCTCACGTTGGCGGCGTGTCGGTGCGAGCATACGAGAACAGTTTAGAGTTCAAAGTTCAAAGTTCAAAGTTAAAAGACCGAAGATCGTCGGACGAAGTTTGATATAATCGTAGGCGTACCGGAGGAATAGGATCTCTATCAACACCGTTCACGGATTTACCCGCGGATTAAAACATAACCAGCTAAAGCGCATCGAGCGGCTTGCCACTCGCCGCGTTCCGTCCGATGACATCGTCTCGCCCGAGCTTGCCCGGCAAATGTCCGAGATATCGCATGAGACCGGCCGGCAGATCGGCGTCCTCATTAATCGCAAGGGCCAGATCGAATACGTCATGGTCGGCAGTGCGAAGCAGATCGAGATGCCCGATTTCGGGCGAGCCCGCGTGTCCGAAGACCGTTTTCGCGGGCTGCGATGCGTGCATACACACTTGCTGGGCGAAAAGCTGACGCAGGACGACCTTACGGATCTTGCCCTGCTGCGGCTCGATCTCATGTCGATAATTCAGGTCGACCGCAAGGAAGGCTTGCCGGGGATGGTCTATTCTGCCCATCTTGTCCCGACCGCCGCCGAGAGTCTCGAGGCCGAGGCCCAGTCGCTGCCGTACGAATACCTCGAGCCAAATATACCTTCGCAGCTCGACACAAACTTTCTCTCGCTTATCAATTCGCTCGAAGACGAAATGGCCCGCATTCGTCTGACGGCCCGCAACCGCCAAACTGGCCGCGACCGTGCGATCCTCGTCGGGGTGACGATCGGCGACGCGGACATTGCGGCGGAATCGATCGCCGAGCTGCGAGAGTTGTCCGAATCGGCGGATGTCGTAATTCTCGACACGATCATCCAACGCCGTCCGAAGATCGATCCGAAAACGGTGCTTGGTAAAGGTAAACTCGACGATCTGCTCATCCGTTCGATGCGGCTCGGTGCGGATATTATTGTTTTCGATACGGAATTGTCTCCTGCACAGGTTCGCAGTTTGAGCGAAGCGACCGAGCTAAAGGTAATCGACCGTCCACAGCTCATCCTCGACATTTTTGCTCAGCGGGCACAGTCTCGCGAAGGTAAATTACAGGTCGAGCTTGCGCAGCTCAAATATCTACTGCCCCGGCTCGTCATCGGACAAAACTCAGCATTTTCGCGTCTCGCGGGCGGCATCGGCGGACGCGGACCCGGCGAAACTAAGCTCGAAACCGACCGCAGGCGAGTTCGCGACCGCATTGCAAATCTGGAAAAACAAGTCGATAATCTCGGTCATCAGCGTCAGGAGCGCCGCAAGACGCGTGTCCAGAAACACCTGCCGATCATCTCGCTTGTTGGTTATACGAATGCCGGCAAATCGACACTGCTCAATGCATTGACGCAATCGGACGTCTATGCCGAAAAGAAGATGTTCGCGACGCTCGACCCGACATCGCGGCGTTTGCGGCTGCCCTACGATCAGGAAGTCATCATTAACGATACGGTCGGATTTATCCGCGACCTGCCCGACGCGCTGGTTTCCGCGTTTCGCGCTACGCTTGAGGAGATCGCCGATAGTAACCTGCTCGTCCATGTCGTCGATGCTTCGAATCCGCGCGTGCTCCAGCAAATTGCTTCTGTTAACAAAATCCTCGGCGACCTGAATTTCAACGAGATACCACAATTGATCGTCCTCAATAAGGCCGATCTGCTCGCGAACGAAGTTCTCGAAAGCCTCGCGCGTCAAATATCTCTTGACAGCGGGCTAACAAGCGTGGCAATTTCAGCTATTCGCCGCGAAACGCTGCGGCCGATGGTCGATGCGATCGGGGAAACGATCGCGGTTCCGAGTTCCGAGTTCCAAGTTTCAGGTGCGGCATCATAACTCGGAACTTTGAACTCGAAACTCGAAACTAAAGTATAGATGAGTAAGCGAATACGAGATCTGAAATCGCCCGTTACAGAGTGGCGCGACTGGCTGTTTGGGTGGATCGTCCGGCCCTTTGCGGCCATGTCCGGCGATCAGCAATTCTGGCTCGGATTTGCCTTTCTTTGCCTTTTCACCACGCTTCTCATCCAGAACCCGCTTTGGCGAGTCTCAGGCGAACAGGCCTATCAGGAAGGCGACATTGCCCGTGCGAGCATTATCTCTCCGTCGGATGTTTATTTCACCGACCCGGACGAATCCGAACGGTTAAAAACGGAAGCTAAAAACTCGATAAAGCCGATCTTTCGTTATGAATCCAACAAGGCTGAACAGGCCGTCCAAGGCTTTCTTTCATCCTGGGAAAAGCTCCAGCGGCACGGTGGTGACAGCGGCCCGCAAAAAGCTACAAATATAGATATTAAGGGCGAAATTCACTGGCCTGGAGCCGGTGGTACTGAGGTCGGAAAGGTGCTCGCTGCCCGCACGTTCAGCCGCAATGAACTCGACGCGGTACAAAGCGCGCTCCGCGAAGCCGCCGATGGATATATTTACGATGATTCGGAGCGGCCGTATTTTCAGAATGAAGTTTTTGTTTTCGACCGTTCAAAGCCAAATCTGCAATCGACGGTCGCGATGCCCGAGAGCAATTGGACATCGCTCTCCACCGCCCGCAACAAGTTTCGTACTCGTCTCTCAAATATCAAAAGCCTTTCGGAAAAGGAAGCGGACGCCTTTTATACCGCCGGTGAGAGGCTCATCGAACCGAGCATTTCCTATGACAGCGTCGCCACGGAATCGGCCCGCCAATCGGTAGTTGAGAATGTTCAGCCGCGAATGATCACGCTAAAACGCGGTCAAAAGGTTGTTGACGAGGGCGGTATCATTACGGCGGACGTGCTTTCAAAGATCAATGCTATTCGGAATTACACTTCGTCATCTCGGCAGATAAACCGCTTTGTCGGATTATTGCTTTTTATCACGGCGCTGTTCTGGATCGCATGGAAATTCGTTCAGCATCGCGGAATTCTTCCGCGTCTCGCCCTGTCAGCCCGAAAAACCTTCGCTTTGCTGGGCTTTATTGTACTTGCTCAGACAGCGATCGTCGCGGCATTATTCCGGCTGGCCGAATTCACGGCGCTTCAGAACATCAAGGCCCCGATGAACGACCCGATGCTGTGGGCATTCGCGATACCGTTTGCCACGGGCAGTTTGCTGATGACGCTGTTAGCGGATCGTCCGACGGCATTGTTTGCTGGATTTCTGAATGCTCTGATCGCGGGTTTTATGGCTCCACGCGGGCTCGAATTTACGATATTCGCCGCTATCACATCCTCGCTTGCGGTTTACGGTATCGGACGCTATCGCAGCCGTCAAACCGTGACGCTGGCGGGGGGCTTGATCGGAGCGGCCGGTGCAATGCTCGCTGTCGCAATGATCGCGTACACGCAGCAGCCGTTTATTCTCAATACGATCATGCTGGCCATTGCGTGCGGACTGGCAAGCGGAATAATAACGGCGGCGGTCACCGCGGTGTTGCTGCCTATTTGCGAGACACTTTTTGGTATTTTGACGGATGTAAAGCTGCTTGAGCTTTCAAATGCGGACCTGCCGGTACTCGGTCAGCTTGCCCTTCGGGCACCCGGCACCAACCAGCATTCGCACGCCGTCGGCCAGCTCGCCGAAGAGGCATGCCGCGTTGTCGGTGGCAACGGGCTGCTCGCACGCATCGGTGCTCTATATCACGACATCGGCAAAACGGCAGCACCCGAGCATTTTGTCGAAAATCAGTTGGCGAAAAACCCGCATGACCGGCTCAAACCGACGCAGAGCGCCAAAATAATCATCAGCCATGTGACCTACGGCGTAAAGCTGGCCCGCGAGATGGGCCTGCCGGCACGGATCATCGATTTTATTCCGCAGCATCATGGCACGCGGACACTGCATTATTTTTTGAAAAAAGCCCAGGCCGACGCTCGTCCGGACGAACAGATCTCCGAAAATGACTTTCGCTATCCGGGTCCTAAACCGCAATTCAAGGAAGCCGCGATAATGATGATCGCGGATTCGTGCGAAGCCGCCGCCCGCTCATTGGCCGAGCCGACGCCTGAGAATATCAGATTTATCGTGACCAAGATCATTGATGCGATCCTCCAGGATGACCAGCTCGACGAATGCGACCTGACCTTGCGCGAGCTGACGCAGATACGCGAATCGATGATCAAATCGCTCGTCGCTATCTATCATTCGCGTGTCGATTATCCGGGCTATGTGCCGCCGACTTCGGGACAATTCAAAATTGTCTCATCCGAACTCGACAGCGAGGAACGGGGCTTTAAGTATTCAAATCCCGCCGATATCCCGGTCAGCCCCGGCGGCGAGATCGAAGATGAGGCGGTCGACCGCTCGCACGAGCCACGTGCCGACGCGAAGTCCGCGAAATAGTTTTAATCGAAATTTAGTGTAGAATCCGAAAGACCTCTCATGAAGGTGTTTCCGGGTTATTATGCGACGATAGGATTTTTTGGTTTACGGAAAGACTGATCGCCAAAAAAGAAAAATACACTGCCCGCGAATTTTGCGAATAGATGCGAATAGAAAAAAAATAATTGCTTACTCGGGTTTATTCGCGTAATTCGCGGGTAACATTTTTGTTTTTTAGATCTTGCCTTTCAGCTTTGCGTATGTCGATTGCAGGGTTTCCGGCAGCGTTCTCGTTTGGCCGATGGCGGTCATAAAATTGACATCACCTATCCAACGAGGCAGCACGTGCATGTGAAAATGGCCGGCAACTCCCGCACCCGCGGCTTTTCCCAAGTTCATCCCTAAATTCAAACCATCGGGATTGTACACTTCAGTCAATGCCGTCTGAGCAAGTTTGGTCAGATCCATCATCTCGTCGGTGGTTTGTTTGTCAGCCGCAGCGGGATCGGCGAGGTGGGTGTAGGGAATGACCATCAAATGTCCGGTCGTATATGGATAAATATTTAGGATGACAAAATTAAACTCGGCCCGCTTGAGGATAAAATTCTCCTCATCGCCGGCTGAGTTATTTAATATCTCGCAGAAAACACAGGCGTCCTTTTTTAAGGCTCCGCTCCCCGTTATGTAATCATATCGCCATGGACTCCAGAGTACATCCACGTGCTAACCTACATTAATAAGCTCTTTAAGCTCTTTGCCTGGCTTGAAATAAGCCACGCGCTTGGCCGGAATATCGACAGCCGCTCCGGTTTTCGGGTTGCGGCCCTTTCTGGAATTGCGGTCTCTCACACGGAAGCTGCCAAAGCCGCGAAGTTCGATCTTCTCCCCCTTGTTCAGCGTTGCCGTTATGCTGTCGAAGATAATTTCGACAAGCTGTTCGGCGTCCTTTTTGGTCATGTCCGCTTCCTTGGCAACTCTCTCAACTAGATCAGCTTTTGTCATTTCTCTATATCTCTCCGGAGATTTTTTCCCGTACTACCCTTAAAAAAAAACAGCTCTACGCGGTTGTTTTTTCCGACTCCTTAGCCGGTTTTTCATCAGCCGCAGTTTCTTCAACAGGAGCTTTTTCCGTCTCGACCGCCGGTGCGGCCTCAGCTTCGGCAGCGGGAGCTTCTTCAGTCGCTTCTTCAACGGCAGATTCAACTCCAGCGGCGGGCTCGGTTTCGGCAGCCGGTTCGGGCGTCTCCTCCGCAGCCGGAGCCTCTTCAGCAACAGGTTCGGTTGTTTCTTCTACAGTTGGAGTTTCTTCAACAACCGGTTCGGCCGTTTCTTTCGCAACTGGAACTTCTTCAACAACCGGTTGGGTTGTTTCTTCCGCAGCCGGTGTTTCCTCAGCAGCCGGCTTTTCTTCTGTCTCGGCCGCCGGTTCGGTTACTTCGGCTGTCGCTTCTGCTTCCACAGTTTCAGCGGCTACCTCGGCAGCGATGGCTTCCGCGGCGGCGGCTTCCTCAAACTTGGCCGTCTTAGCCGCTTTCTTCGCCTTCTTCGCTTCTTTTGGATCTTCAACTATTTCTTTGACCGGGGCCTCTTCGGCCGCTCCGCCCAATTTCAGATTGGCAAGCTCTCCAAGGGATGCCATGCCGCCTTTCGCCTCGCTCGAGTAACTCTTGGTCTCGACGTATGGCTCTTCGTCTTCTTTACCGACCGCGCGATGCGAGAGCCCAATCTTCTGATCGGCGGCTTCGATCCTGAGGATCTTAAAGTCCATCTCCTGACCAAGCGTAGCGACATCCTCGGCACGATCGACGCGCTCGTCGGAGAGTTCCGAAATGTGGCATAAACCTTCGAGACCTTCGCCCAATTCGACAAAAACGCCAAAGTTGGTAAAGCGGGAAACCTTACCCTTGACGACATCGCCGGGACGGTGCGTCGCTACAAAACCTTCCCATGCGCTCGGCGTCAGGTCCTTCATCGAGAGCGACAGACGTTGGCCGTGTTTATCGATGCTGGTGACGATCGCTTCGACTTCCTGATCTTTCTTAAGCACATCTTTCGGATGCTTGATCTTTTTAGCCCACGAAATATCCGAAACGTGGACAAGGCCATCGATCCCTTCTTCCAATTCGACAAACGCTCCAAAATCCGTCAGGTTGCGAACGCGGCCGCGTATCTTCGAGCCAACCGGGTATCGTTCGTCAACGTTGTCCCATGGATTGGCCTGAAATTGTTTCATGCCGAGACTGATTCGTTTTTCGACCGTATCAACGCCGAGGACCTGAACCTCGACCTCCTGGCCCTTGTGAAACAGCCGTTTCGGACTCTGCGAGCGGCGTGCCCACGAAATCTCGGAGACGTGAACAAGCCCCTCGACGCCCGCTTCGAGTTCGACAAATACGCCGTAATCAGTAACGGACGACACGATCCCTTTAAGCTTGGCGTCGGCCGGATAGACCTCAACGACCGTTGACCACGGGTCGGGCAATAGCTGTTTGAAGCCAAGCGAGACTTTCTCCTTTTCGCGGTCAAGCTTCAAAACCTTGACCTGAATATGGTCACCAACCTTAAACTGGTCCGCCGGATGATGGATGCGGCCCCATGACATATCAGTCACGTGAAGCAGGCCATCAATGCCGCCGATATCCACGAAGGCACCGTATTCTGTCAGATTCTTGATCGTGCCTTCGACAACGTAGCCGACATCGATAGCAGCAAGGGTTTCAGCCTTTTGGGCATTAACGACCTCGTCGGTCAGCACCTTACGCGAAAGCACGATGTTGTTTCGCCGTCGGCTGAATTTAATGATCTTGGCCTCGATATCCTGGCCGATATATGTATCAAGCCCTCGGATAGGCCGCGAATCGATCTGCGAACCGGGAAGGAATGCCTCGATGCCGTTGATATCGACACGCAGGCCGCCTTTTGTCTTATCGACAACGCGGGCGGTGATTGGCGTTTCGGAGTTAAACGCGGCTTCGATCTCGTCCCAAACTTTTCTGCCAAGTGCGTCAACCCGCGATAATTGCGGTGCCGAGTCACCCGATGGCGTGTTGCGAATGACAACCTCGACCGTCTCACCAACCGTTACGGTCATCGTGCCGTCCGGGGCAGTGAATTCTTCGAGAGGCACAAAACCCTCGGATTTGTAACCGAAATCAACCAGTACACCACGATCGGTAATGCCGACAACTTTGCCCTCGACCATCTCTCCGGGGTGGAAAACCGTCTGTTCCTGCTCAAACTGCTCGAGGATCGCTCCAAAGTCGATCTCTGTCGCAGGCGGAGTTTCTTCAGCCGGAACAGCTTCCATCGGGGCCGGAGGTGCCTCAGCTTGCACAGCGGCCGGTTCAGGAGCTTCTTGCGTTTCCGCCGGGACTTCTTCTGCTGCTGCTGCCGGTGCTGCTGCCACTTCTTCGACGGGAGCTTCCGCTACAGCGGGAGCATCCTCAGCCACGGTCTCTGCGGCAGCCAGAGCTTCCGGTGCGTCGGGTTCTTGTGCCAGTTCGATGGCGGTGTCGGCGGCCGCTTTCGGGGCCGCGCTTGTTGTTGATTCTATGGGTTC
>JAYVDQ010000014.1:0-4757 GCA_043749325.1 Chloracidobacterium sp.
CGCGGTAACGTGTCCGTCGCTGCGAATGATCTCAACGTCCAGCTTTTCACCGTCAATCTTAGCGTGTAATTTCATCCTGATTAAGAGTGGCTCTAGCCAACCTTGTTAGGCTGCGGCGTAATTCGCAGGTATGGTTTAACTTCCTTCCAGCCCGCCGGGAATTTTGCTTTTGCGTCCTCATTCGAAACGGTCGGGACGATGATGCAGTCGTCGCCGTCCTTCCAATTGACCGGCGTCGCGACGCTGTATTTTGCGGTTAGCTGTAGTGAATCGATCACGCGCAGCAGTTCGTCAAAATTACGACCCGTGCTTGCAGGATATGTAAGAGTGAGCTTCACCTTCTTATCCGGGCCGATGACGAAAACCGAACGTACCGTAAACGTATCGCTCGCGTTCGGGTGGATCATATCGTAAAGATCGGATACTTTTCGGTCGCTGTCGGCAATCATCGGAAAATTTACCGCCGTGCCCTGCGTTTCCTCGATGTCTTTTTCCCAACCGATATGCGAGTCGAGCGGATCGACACTGAGGCCGATGATCTTGACATTACGCTTGTCGAATTCCGGTTTTAGCCGTGCGGCCATGCCAAGCTCTGTTGTGCAAACCGGCGTGTAGTCTTTCGGGTGCGAAAATAGAACACCCCAGCTATCGCCGAGCCATTCGTGAAAATTTATTGTTCCATCGGTCGTCTCCGCCGAAAAATCAGGTGCTACATCGCCTAATCGTATTGCCATAATATTGCCTCCGTTCGTATGGAAAGATTATATCAGATTGAAGCCCTCCGTTTCCTGTTCAACTCCTCAGTGTGCGGAGCACACGTAATACCTTTAGCTACAGGTGGAGCGAAGCGGAACCTGTAGAACAATGAGAACAAATGACAAGCGTGTGAAACACGCGGCATCAATCCCAGATATATTTTTCGTCAAATATGACGTTGTGCCGTAGCAGAAGCGTTTTGCATTCGTCCTCGTAATTCAGTTTACGGTGATGTTCCTTTTGATTTCGAATGTAATCCCTAACGGTGTCCGCCGCAGATTCACTAACTGAAAAAGCTCCATAACGCCTCTGCCACGAAAACTTTGGCTCGTATGTACGTCGTATCCACTTGGACGAACCGGCTTTCAACTCACGCATAAAATCCGATAACGCCTCAACCGGTTCGAGCCTCGTCAGAACATGGACGTGTTCAGGCATTCCATTGATCTCGATCGGCTCACCTTTGTGATTTTTAATAATGCCGCCGAGGCATTTGTACAATTCCGTTTCCCACGCAGGAGATATTAGCGGAACATGATCTTTTGTCCCGAACACCAGATGGTAAAGGAGATGTGTGTGTGACATTTGTTGTTTGTCGCGTGTTTCACACGCTTTGGGTTTTATTATGTGCCGTTCTACAGGTTCCGCGTTGCTTCACCTGTAGCTAAAGTTATTTTTGCATGCTCCGCAGGCTTGGCAATCTTATTCAGCATCTTCGCCGTCTTCTTTAGACGGTTCGACTTTGCGAAGCCGGAGCAGGTGAATTTTTTTTCCGTCGGCTTTAAGCACCTCGACATCCAAACCACGAAGGTTAAGTTTCTCGCCTTCTTTTGGCACGTACCCGGCCTCGCTTGTCACAAAACCGGCGATCGTCGTGTAATCGTCGTCCTCGAGATCGAGATCAACGAGCCGCTCGATCTTGTCGATCTCGGTCGAGCCCACGACATCCCAATAACCGTCCGCTCCTTCGATTATTTCTATGATCTCGTCCTGCTCAGTGTCTTCGTCCTCGATCTCGCCGACTATTTCTTCGAGAATGTCTTCGACCGTGACGAGACCGGCGACGCCGCCGTATTCGTCAATGACGACAGCGATCTGCACGTGGTTTGTTTGCATGCTTTTGAGCAGCTCGGCCGCGGTTTTTGTTTCCGGCACAAAGAACGCATCGCGAACGATCTCACTTACCGGCCGGTCTTCCAGGCCCTCGGCCCATGACTGCAAAAGATCGCGGACATAGATCATGCCCTCGATGTTGTCCATTGTCTCCCGATAAACCGGAAGGCGCGAGTATTTTTCTTCGATGATCAGATCCCGTGCTTCTTTTACGGTTGATTCCAACGGGATACCGCAGATCTCGGTGCGGGGCGTCATTATTTCGCCGGCCCGGGTATCGCTGAATTCGACGAGCGTCTCGATCATCTCGCGTTCTTTTTCTTCGATGATGCCTTCGGCTTCGCCGACTTCCATTAGAGCCTGGAAATCCTCGGCGTTGTCGTCCGACCTTTCCTCGGCCGAATCGGGCGACATTGTCGCTTCAAGTTTTCTGGAGCGGGAGCGTATCGCGATCGGTTCGACAAAAAAGGAAACGAGCGAGTAGATCGGACGGATCGCCGGCAGCAGGAACAGGAGCTTTCTTTCGGTGTTGTTCTTAACCAGGAGCCTGGGAATGATCTGGCGAAAAAAAACGGTCGCCGCAAGACCGATTATCAGCGCAATGATGAGCAGTTTAAGTTTTGACTCAGTAAATGCGGATACGATAACCGTCAGTAAGACAGTAAAACAAATAAGAAATATCTGAATGATCGACGAAAGTGCAAAGCGAAATCTGGGCCTGTTCTCGAGAATTTCACGTAGGAATTTTGTCGAATTCTTTTTGTCGCCAAATTCTTCGTCAGTGGAAATGCGCCGCAGGCCGACATCGGAAAGATGCGAAAAGGCCGCATCTACCGTTGCGAGAAAAACCAGGGCGACGAGAATGACAACCGCTACGATTAGTTCAAATTCCATATGTAGTCAATTCTAGTCTAATACTAAAACCAGCCAAAACAAGCATTGATGACCGCGGGATTATGTAAAATGTTGTTATCCGAACGGAAACGACGAGCCTATTTGGCTTTTGCACAATCGACACTGTCGCTCAAAACCTGACCTACACGACCCACATTTTGTCGAGGCTTTATACCTTCCAATCGCTCGTAATACAGGTCAACGTTAACTTGATCAATGTGAATTTTGTCGAATTGGAATGACAACCTCTCACAAGGTCTGACGTTAATAGGCTGTCTGCAAAGACAACCTCCATTTACAATCACCGGCGGCAATACGCTATTGCGAAGGTTCATCTAGTTCATACCCAAGGTCATTGACGTTTTCGTCGGCCAGATCGGCCATGACTTTAACGCTGCAAGAAGGCAGATTGACACGGGGTCGTTGGAATGGTAACGTTTCGGCAGCCCGTAATGGATTTTTCCTAACAGGTAGTATCTGAAGTTTGCGACAATGCATTGCGCAAGCGCTACACACTTACAACGTCAACATTTTAGAACAGACAAATAGCTTTGTTTAGCTCAGTTTGACCCGACCCATTTTTTGATTCCCGGATTACGATATTTTGCGATTTTGCTCTGGTTTCTCGGCTACGAATATGATCAATAAACAGTTAATAGCGTCCTTAATTACGGCCTTGGTGCTTTCGTACTTCGTGTCGGGAAGCACCCTCCAGACGACGATGGCCGGTACAAACACAAGTATTAATAGCAGTAAAGCAAAGACTGGATCTAAGCAAGCTTCTGCCTCCGTTACGAAGCATCATCATCGGCATTCGGCGAGGTACCTACGAAACGCTAAAAGTCGATCTGCAAGGCACGCTAAATCTGTGGTATCCCTTCGAAAACATCGGACAAACCATAGACGGCATACTGTCGCAAAATCGATGCCGGTACGCATTCATTCACGACCTCAGTCCAGACGGTCTGATGGGGAGACAGAGCGATACGGATGGCAGGGTCAAAGTCAGGAGCCTCCAGCGGACGAAGAATTTGAAGGTGACCTCGACGACCGTTTGGACTGGTTTATGTCCCAGCGTGCCTATCCGTTCAAAGGGATCCCGGACGGAGCACGCCGGAGTGCCTTTAAAGACGCCCGTAGCCGGTCGGACTTGCAGGCACCGGACGCCGTCGGAACGACCTGGACTCCGGTTGGTCCACTGCCAACTACTTCCGCTTTCCCAAACAACGGAGGTTTTACGTCCGGCCGTATCCCCGCGATCGCGGTGTCGCCGGCAGACAATCAGATCGTTTTGGTGGGCTCGGCGATAGGTGGAATTTGGAGATCGACAAATGGCGGAACTAGTTTCGTGCCGGTTTCCGATAATCAGGTCGATCTGGCGGTGGGTTCGATCGCGTTTGCTCCGAGCGATCCCAATATCGTTTATGCCGGAATGGGCGACACCGACCAGGGATATTTCGGTACGGGTGTCTTGAAATCCACAGACGGCGGCGCAACCTGGGCAAGGATAAACAACAACACATTCCCTGATCGAGGCCAATGCACCAAAGTAGTTGTGGACCCGACCGACCCGACCCGAGTCTATGTCTCTCAATTTAATTCGCTTAATCCGGTTTCGGGCGGCACCTTCGTTAGCGGCGTCTACGTTTCCTCCGACGGCGGAGTCTCCTGGACGCGAACACTGACAGGAAGTGCGGCCGACCTTGCTATTCATCCTACCAACCCGCAGATATTGTACGCCGGAGTGCGGTTTAGTTTCGACCAGACGCCGAGTCAAGGCCTTTATAGATCGACTGACCGCGGCATGACGTGGACCAAGGTGTTTGATTCGCCCTACAATACGAACGCGTCAGCAACACGTGAATTCCTTGTCTCGGTTACGCCGGCCGCGCCGAACCGCGTTTATATTTACTTCGGAACGCGGGCAACAACGCCGAATGAGGCTGTTCTTGAAATGAGCAACGATTCGGGCTTGACGTGGACGACGCGCGGAG
>JAYVDQ010000015.1:0-3437 GCA_043749325.1 Chloracidobacterium sp.
AGCGGTTCATTGCCAAAGAATTCGATCATCAGATCCAACTTGCGGCATTCGTCTTCATAGGTTGTAAGACCTTTCATTCTTAGATAACCCTTGTAGCTATCGACGAAAGCTGCAAAGCCCATCTTTCCTGAGAGCATCACTTTAGTTCCCTTTTGCTCGTGTTCGCGGATACGTTCGTCTATCCAGTAATTCCCGTCCTTTCGAGTAACAAGACCCGCCGTTCGTTGCGTTATGTGCCAGCATTTGCCGTCCCAAAGAGCAAATATCGCCCTATAGGACTTCTTTTTCCCTTTCCTTGATTCGGTAAATACATTGTGATAAATTCCATCCTTCTGATACTTCTTGCCGATCTTGATTCGCATGGCTTCGGGTGCGTTTTCGGGTACATTTCATACCCGAAAACTGTCCTTGAATGTCTTTTCGGGTCTGGCATTGTCCGCGTTTGTCCAGCTAACCCTTTCATAATGAGTATATTACAAGACCAACCTAATGTAAAGAAAAAACGATACTCCACGTCTGAAAATCCGCGTGTCGGCGGTTCGACCCCGTCTCTGGCCACCAATAAATTTAATAAGTTGAGGCTGCCAATGGGCAGCCCTTTTTATATCGTCATTAGCTCAACTTTTTACTACCAGTTCTTTCCTGACCCTATTTGCCGACCGTAAAACCGCCCTCGATAATGAGAGAACTTCCGGTGACAAAGGCCGCTTCGTCGCTGGCGAGGTAGAGTGCGGCGGCGGCGATCTCCTCCGGTTTGCCCATTCGTCCGATAGCCTGAGTCGCGGCCATTTCGCGGTAGGCTTTTTCAGGATCGGAATATTCGGCAAGGCGTGCCTTGACGAACGGCGTTTCGACGCGGCCCGGACAGATGCAGTTTGCACGAATCCCGTCGAGAGCGTGGTCGAGGGCGATGCATTTTGTGAGTCCGACAACCGCGAATTTGGTCGTGCAGTAGGCAATGCGGTCGCTGACGGCTGCGACGCCGCCGACCGACGACATATTGACGATCACGCCGTATTTTCGCTCGATCATGTTCGGGATGAACGCTTTTGTCAGCTCGAACATGCCGCGAACATTGACCGCGTAAAGCCGGTCAAGATCATCCGCCATTGTCTCGAGTATCGTGCCGACATGTCCCAAACCGGCATTATTGACGAGAATATCGAGTCGACCATGCTTACCGTGTACGATATCGACCGCATTGAGACAATCGGCATGCTCGGCCACATTCAACCGCAGAAACGCGGCGCAGCCGCTGTCATTTTTGATGCCGGCCGCGACACGTCGGCCGTTCGTTTCGTCGATATCGGCAACGTAAACAAAGGCCCCTTGCCGGGCAAAGGTGATAGCGGTCGCCTCGCCGATGCCCGATGCGGCACCTGTGACCAATGCGATCTTTCCGGTGAGGTCAAACATATTTTATTGACGGCCGATGACCGGATTTGATAATACTCCGAGGCCTTCGATCTCGACTTCTGCTATATCGCCGTCCCTTAAATACACCGGCGGTTTGCGGGCAAAACCGACGCCGGGCGGCGTACCGGTTGCGATGATATCGCCCGGTTCGAGCGTGAAGTAATGCGATAGATATTCGATCAGCTCCACGACGCCAAAGATCATTTGACCGGTGGTCGAATTCTGCATGGTTTCGCCATTCAGCCGAAGCTTGATCGAGAGATCCTGCGGATCAGGCACCTCGTCGGCTGTGGCGATAAACGGGCCGATCGGGGCGAACGTATCGCACGATTTGCCCCGCTGCCATTGGCTGTCAGCAAACTGGAAATCGCGGGCGCTTACATCGTTGAAATTGGCGTAGCCAAAGACGTAATCCATTGCGTCCGCACGGCTTACATTCGTCGCCCGGCGGCCGATAATAACGGCAAGCTCGGCTTCGTAATCCGTCTGGATACTTTCATCCGGGACCACGATCGGCTCATTTGGAGCAGTGATACAGCTCGAAAACTTTGAAAAGATCACGGGCTTTGTAGGTATCGCCATCCCGCTTTCTTCGGCGTGGTCGCGGTAATTCAGGCCGATGCAAATGATCTTGCCGGGGGCCGGAACCGACGCGGCGATCTCGACATCATTAAGATTTATGGTTTCGCCAGTTCCGTCTTTGACGGTATCTACGGCTTTATCGAGAAAGCCGGAATCCAGATCGAAGCAAGTTAGCACCTCGGCGGCTGTAAGACCAGTGTCGGAGATCAACGAGGTGAGATCAACGATCTTGTTATCGGATATTAGCGCTCCGATTTTGTAATGATCGTGATTTTTATAGGTGATTATTTTCATTTGTAAAATCCTAAGAACCCAGTCGCTACCGCTCCCGGTTCTGTCACTAACTCATACGGCTTTTTCGGCCGTAGCCAAGCTCGGCACCGCCTGAAATAATGTGATCGACGCCGGTTGTAAAGGTGGCTTCGGCGGCGATAAAAACACACAGCTTTCCCGCTTCCTCGATTGTCCCCATTCGTCCCATAAGCTGTGCGGCGTCACCATCCGCACGGGTTTTCGCGGGGTCGTCGGACGCATCGATCGCTCCCTGCCACAACGGTGTGTAGATATTGCCGGGCGAAACCGAATTTACCCGGACGCCATGTTCAGCTTCGTCAATCGCCAAACCTTTTGTAAACGCCGTGATGCCTCCTTTGCTTGCGATGTAGGTGACCCCATGAAGCTGTCCCATCGCACCGACGAGGCTCGCCATATTGATGATATTGCCGCGTGTCTTGCGAAGGTGCGGCAAGGCGAATTTACAGGCCGCAAATATGCTTACGAGATTGAGATCGAGCAGATCGCGAAAATCCTGAACTGAAAAACCATCGATCGGCATATGCGGCGGATGCGAACCGGCATTGTTGACGAGGCAGTCGATCCGTCCATATTTTTTGACCGTTTTATAGATTAGATTTTGAATTTCTTCTGGCTTTGAGATGTCGCATTTTACAAAATATGCGTCGCCAATGGCACTTAATTCCGCGACTAGAGCATCGCCCTCATTTTGTTTACGGGAGCAGAAAACGACCTTCGCTCCGGCGTCGAGAAACGCGCGGACACAGCCTTCGCCGATGCCTTTAGTGCCGCCGGTTACTATTACAATTTTGTTGGTGTATTCCATCCTTAAACCGGCGGATTGAGCAGTTTCTGAGCTTCCGGCGAATTCATATTGTCCGGCGTTATAATCATAACGCCTGTGTCGATGCGTTTTTCGACAGGCTTTCCTAGTAAGCTATCGACTATTGCTTTGACGCCAAGTTCGCCAATAGCAAACGGACTTTGCACGACGATGCCCTGCATCTGCTTGTTTTTCATCGCCTCAATAAATTGTGGGCTCGAATCAAATCCTACGAACGTGATTTTCCCCGCTTTATTAATGTCCTGCAAGGCGAGCAGCATACCAGTAGAAGCCGGTTCGTTCGACGCAAAAACTCCCGTCA
>JAYVDQ010000016.1:0-2176 GCA_043749325.1 Chloracidobacterium sp.
ATCGTATTCACTGCTGATATCCCGAGTAACGCGACTTTTGTTTCAACTACGTCGGCTGCACTTGGTTGTGCGGGCGCGGGGACAACCTTCTCATGTAACCTGCCTTTTGTATTGAACGCCGGTGCGACATTACATATCAATTTTGCGGTGAGACCCTTGCATACCACCGAAGCTGCGATAATCAAGACGCCAGTCCACGTTACCAGCTCAAATCCCGATTCTAATCTGATCAACAACGATGCCGTTTCACCGGAAACAGCGGTAAAGCTTGGATCGGATCTTGCCATCACGATGACCGCTCCGACTCAGGTCAGCAATGGCTCGGATCTTACGTATGCAATACGTGTTACAAATAATGGGCCTTCATTAAATTCAGGAGCCGTGGTTGTTGATCAAATGCCGGCAAATACTGATTTTGTTTCCGTGACACCGGGACCTGGCAGTAATCCCCAGTGTGGCCTAAACCTTCTTCCCAAGCCCGAGCCCAGCGGGCCGGATTATATTCAGTGTTCACTGGGATCAATTCCGGTGGGATCCACTTATCAGATCAACCTCACCGTCAGGCCAAGAATTTCGGGCACGATCTTTAATGTTGCCAGGGTAGGCCTTCCCAGCGCGTTTATATCGGACATTTTCGGTGGTCTCGCGCCCCTGTTCGTCAACGCTGATGATCTGGACGGAAATCCAACGAACAATGACGCGGGTTTTTCAACCCAAACCTGCGTGGCCGGCACCGGAGCAGTGCCGACGTTCCAAGTGCCTAATCCTGCGACCGTCGCACCGGCTGGTTTGAGGTATTCATATAGGGTTCGGGCGCTAGACACTCGGGGAGGCCGAATAAGCTATAGTTTTGCGCAAGGGCCACAGGGCGCGACGCTAACGAATATGGGCGATGGTACCAGTTTGATCCAATGGACGCCTAACTCATCGTTGATCGGCACCAGTGTGCCCTTTACGGTCGTGGCCTCTATTCTCGCCCCTGACGGGTCTCCTTTGTGTAATGGCAGCGCTTCAAAGTCATTTCAGGTGACTGTGACACAGCCGCCACCACCCGGAGGCTACTGCATTATTAACGGAGCCGTGAAAATATGTTCGGATGCGATCGTTCCGGCGGGTGGAACGAACAGCCTGCTGGCCAGGAAAATGTCGAGCGGCGAACTTCGACCCCAGGATTATCCGACCGGCAACTATCAACTTGGCGGCAACACCATGCTGGGTAATTATCTGCTCTTTACAGGCACCGCCTCAATCTTTGTGGACCGAAGTGCGGCAACGTTAAAGGTCACATTGAGCGGCGGGTCGCTTATTCTGACGCACGTCCCTTTTGTTGGCGATCAGACCCTATGGTCGGGCGATACTCAGAGTTTCACGTTTGACGCAGATGGTAATCTCACTCAGTTTCTGCAAAGCCAAACAGATCAGCTGCATTTGGCAGGATGCACGATTCACATTACCGCAGCCCACTTACTTTTGACCGACCCGAATGATCTCGGGATCGAGATCACCGGACAGTTGATCATACCGGAAGTTGCAAACGTCAAGAACCTCCATGCATCGTTCCAGAGTTTGCGGATCCAACAACGTTCGGGTGTGCATTTCACGGGCCAGATCAATGTGCCGGATTTCAAGATCGGCGGAGCTTTCGGGGTGGAACACGTCTCGTTAAATTTTGTCGCGAGTCAGGACGGAATGCACGATATTTTTACTGGTGGCGGTACCTTGATAACTCCTGCCTTGACGGTTGCGGGAAATGTCCAGCTCGTTGGTGGCCAATTAGATAGTTTTTGCGCAGCCGCAAGTTTCCCATCGCCCGGAATTCCGCTACCACCTATATTCAATATTTCCGGCGGGGGCTTTGGGGTTGCCGGACTTCGTGGCGGCCCCGTTCCCCGGTTTCTCTGCGGGTTGGATACGTCGGCCTACTCGATACCACAAGGGTTTTCGATGTTTCTTGTGGCGGACGTGACGATCGCAAATCCAGCCATGGCAAATATCATCAGGCTCAGTCACGCCGGCCTCATCTACACAGCTCCCAATCGGATCGCTGTTGTCAGTGATCTCGACATCCTCACCGCCAGGGCGGCCACCGCAGCCATTGGAATTGAAATTCCTTATAACGTATCCATCGGGGCGCAAGTGTCTCTCCTGGACAACTACAAAGTGTTCGATCTGGGAG
>JAYVDQ010000017.1:0-3869 GCA_043749325.1 Chloracidobacterium sp.
ATCGACATCAGCAAGGGCACGTACTCATCTTTTCCAAACAATCAACAAGCGTCCTTATTAATTACATAGCGTTTGACTGTCAAATATACAAGCAAGGGCGTAGGATTCAACATTCGTGTTACGCCCTTGCTTACGCGCGGGCTTCTGCAACTTTCTACGGCCTGTTCGCCAATGCATGGTCGATGATCGCAATCGTTTCAGCGAGTTCGACACCGACGAGTTCGAGCCTCGGTGGACGTACACGGGTGCTGCCCCAACCGACCTTTTCCTGCACCAATTTGATGAGCTGGACAAATTTTGGCATCGTGTCGAGCCGCAGCAGGGGCAGGAACCATTCATACAAAACGCGGGCCTTGTCATCGTCGCCATTCATCGCGTAGTTAAAAAGGTCGACCGATTCTTTTGGAAAGGCGCTCACTAGCCCGGCGATCCAACAGGTCGCACCGGCGGCAATCCCTTCGACAATGCAGTCATCGACGCCGACGGCGATCGCCAATCTATCATCGATTAGCCCGCGGATGGCCGTGACGCGGCGAACGTCGGTACTCGATTCCTTGACGGCGTGAAGATTTGGGATCTCGTCGGCAAGCTGGGCGATATGCTCGGGCAGAAAATCGGTGCCGTAGGCAACCGGATTGTTGTAGAGCATGCACGAAAGGCTGGTCGCCTTGCAGATCTCCGTTACGTGATATTTCAGCTCACGCCAATCGCCGCGATAAATATATGGCGGCAAAACCATCAGCCCACTACAGCCCGCCGCCTCGGCGGCTTTTGACTGAGTTATCGCGTCGGCCGTCGTGATCGATGCGATGGCGGCGATTACCGGCACGCGGGCGCCGATTGCGGCGACGCAGGTTTTCCAGAGAGCGGCCTTTTCATCCAGCGACAAGGCGCCACCCTCGCCGAGCGAGCCGTTTGTCACGATACCGGTGCAGCCGTTATCGACAAGCCACGCTACGTGCCGTGCCGTGAAATCGTGGTCTATCTGCAAATTTTCATCAAAACAGGTTGTGATAGCGGGCATCACACCCTTCCATTCAAACTCCATTAAAGATCTCCTGTTCTAAATATCCGCCTCAGTCAAACTAGCGAGCCGCACGGGAAATATCGGCGGCCTGACCGAACCGACTTCCCAATCAAACAAAAATTCTGATGCCGCTCCGCAGATACGCCCCTGACACGAACCCATACCGCATCGGGTTTGCAGCTTTGCCTCTCGCCACGAGCCGTATGGTTTCAAGCTCTCGAATGTCACATCTTCGCATCGGCAAACGAGCGTGTCGGGTGCGGCGAGATGCTTTAACTCATCACGCAACGCGAATGTCTCGTTGAGAATACGGGCAAAATCGTGCGTCTTAACCCGCTGAGCAAAAAGCTGTCTTGCTTCGTCTTCTCGCCCACTTGCAACCAACCCTGCGATCTGTCCTTCGATCAAAGATGATTCTACACCGCCGATGCCGGTTGGTTCACCCGCGCCGAAGACGTTTTCGGCCGATGTACGCTGAAATTCGTCAACCTTAACGAAATCGCCGTCAATGTCACAGCCGAGCAGCGACGCGAGTTCGATATTTGGGACAAGATGAAAGCCGCATGCAAGGTGATCGCATTTGATACGCGTGGTTTTTCCATTGCGTGTCACGGTTATCGATTCGAGTTTTCCATCGCCATCGGCAGAGGTGACGTAGCTGTCAGTCGCGTATCTGGTTCCGAGCAGGCGGGCTCGCAGCGAGATCGCCTGCGTTAGTTTCTTTGGCTCACGCCAGAGGCTGAAACCAAAATTGCGAATGCGGCTGGCCGAAGCCTGCTCGACGATCATGGGAACATCGGCACCTTTGGCCTTGAGATATTCCGCGACGGCGAGCAGCAACGCTCCGGTTCCGGCGACGACAATGCGGTTATTTTTCACACTCAGGCCGCTTTTTACAAGGGCCTGCAGGCCGCCCGCGCCAAAAACGCCCGGCAGGGTCCAGCCGGGAAATGGTAAAAAGCGCTCACGGGCTCCGGTCGCGATGATGAGCTTTTCGTAATTTAGAGCGACCACGCCTTCGCGGGTTTCCGCAAGCAACCAATTGCTCCCCGATTTGGCAAAAACCTGTGCATTGTTGAGGATCCACACCTTGTTTGTTTCGACCGCGTCGATCAGACGCCGTGCGTCGGGTGATTTGATCCTGCCCATTTCGCTCCGCCATATCTGGCCGCCGAGATGCGGATTATCATCGACGATCAGGACTCTTTTGGCGGAAGCCGCAGCGGCGGCCGCGAGACCGGCCGCGCCGCCGCCGACTATTAATATTTCCGTTTCGACCCTATTCATCGGTTTGGACGATCATGCCGTTTTCGGCCAATGTCTGACAGCTCCGCTGGTGAGGCGTACCGTATACGGTTACCCGGCATTCGAAGCAGATTCCCATGCCGCAAACGGGGAAGCGCGGTTCGCCCGTGACCGATCGTCGAAATACGTTTGCCTCGCTCTCGAAAACCGCTGTTGCAACGGTGCTGCCATCCGCGACGGAGATCTCATGGCCATTTACCGACAAAATGATCATAAAGCTCAATTAAATCTCGATGGAGAAAAAGGCACGCGATCGATCACCGACGCCCTGCCGATGATCTCGTCCGCCAAAAGTTCGGCCGTTCCGAGCGAAGTCGTAATGCCGAGCCCCTCGTGTCCGGCGGCGATGTAAAGATTTTCGCGAGCTGGGTGGCGGCCGATATACGGCAAATTATCCGGCGTCGCCGGCCGCGATCCCGTCCAGACGCGAACCGCCGAAACATCGCGCAGCTTTGGCATAAATCGAACGGCGCGCGTCACCATGCGAGCCAGGATCTTTTCATTGACCGCGTTGTCCACCGTGTCGAATTGCCGCGACGAGCCGAGCAGTATCTGGTTGGTGATGCGTGGCTGGACATTAAACGCTACGGAATCCTGCGTCGCCGAATGGGCCGATTTCAAATATCCAAGCTCGATAAGCTGGTGCCGGACAAATCCCGGATACCTGTCCGTTATGACCAGATGGCCTTTCTTTTTTCTGATATCGATGCCAGCCGCTAATTCGCCGGACCACGAACCGGCCGCGATTACGACCTTTGCGGCCTTAATTTTTGTGGAATCCGCGAGCGTCACGCCAGCCTCGTCGATAGCGATCACCCTTTCGCCTTCAAAAATCTCGGCTCCCCGATCTTTAGCTTTTCGGAGTAAAACCTGAGCGGCTTGCGGCTGGTAAACGACACTGTCGCCCGCGACAAGCAGGCCGCCAACCAGATCTTCGTTCAGATTCGGCTCCGTTTTACGCAGGCTGGCTGCGTCGAGAATCTCCGCCGTCACGCCGTGTGTTTCGTAAAATTCCTGCTTGCGGCGGACTTCGTGCATCTCCTCGTCGTCGGCCGCGACCCAGATCGTGCCGCAGAATTCGTATTCGCACGAAGCGGGCAGTTCGTCGGCGAAATTATTCCAGAGCATTTGCGAATACTGCGTCAACGCAAACTGGGCCTCGGAGTCGTCCATGACGACGATGTGGCCCATTCCCGCGGCGGTCGAGCCGCCGGCGACCGTATTTGCTTCGATGACGGCGACACTCAGGCCTTCGCGCTCCAATGCGGCCGCACAGGCTGCACCGACGATACCCGCACCGACAATTGCTACGTCAAAAGTCATACGACGACAGAATCATTATTCGTGCATTCATGGCAAAAAATGGCCACGAATGCACGAATAAGATCTTTACAAAATCCCAAAACAGAAAGGGTCGCTCGCATCCAGTATCAGCTCGATCTCGGCGGTGACGAACGCCGTCCCGCTGATCCGCGGGACGATCCTGCCGCCGTCGATCCGCACGCTGCCCTCAAAAATACTTCCGATAATGCTTTCC
>JAYVDQ010000018.1:0-2051 GCA_043749325.1 Chloracidobacterium sp.
GAATCCCACGACGAGGCCATAGTCTGGATCTACCGGCATCCGATGTTCAGCCAATTGCGAAATGATCCGAGATACAGAGAGCTTCTAAAAAAACTGAACCTTGGGTAAAAATCAATATGAAACGATGCCCTGAATGTGGCCGCGAATACGACAATACGATGATGTTCTGTCTCGATGACGGAGCAGAGTTGCTCTATGGCCCGGCGTCGATGGATGAGCCAGCGACCGCGATCTTGTCTGAACCTGGAGCGGCTGAGTCCCGGACACGTCCGAGCGAATCGCCGACGGTACAACTTCAAACCCCCGCTACTGCGGGCGGTTCTGAACGGTCAAAGCTTAAATGGGTGGCGATTGTCGCAATCGGCGTTGTGCTGGTGATTGGCGGAATCGCTTTCGCGGTATACAAATTTTGGGGTATGTCCGATAAACCGTTGCAGGCGATGAAGATCGAGCGTCTGACCACCAACGGGAAATCTACTGCTGCCGCAATCTCGCCGGATGGCAAATATCTGGTGTACGGCGTTGATGACGGGGCAGGGCATAGTCTTTGGGTAAGGCACGTAGCCGCGTCGAGCAACATACAGATTATTCCTGCGGCAGAGGACGTTTATTATACGGGGATTTCATTCACCCCAGACAGCAGCTACTTCAATTTTGTAAAACTTCAGTTCGAGAAGAACGTAGACGGGGCTCTCTACCAGATCTCGGTGCTCGGGGGCAGTCAAAAGAAAATAATAACCAATGCAGAGGGCGGGGTAAGTTATTCTCCCGACGGGAAGCAGTTAGTCTTCTTTCGCAGCAACTACCCGAATATGGGTGAAAGCGCGTTATTTATTGCTAAGTCCGATGGCACGGAAGAGCGAATACTCGCCGCCCGTAAGACACCGGAGGCATTCGCGGCGGGGGGTAGCGCTCCGGCTTGGTCGCCTGACGGGAAGAGTATAGCCTGTGTCCTCCAGACCGCGACGGGCGTCGGGCGGGCGGATGTCGTCGAAGTAAATGTCGCCGATGGAACGAGCAAAACCGTTGTCACAAAGGAATGGGACGAAATTAATCAACTAGCCTGGCTACCGGACAAAAGCGGGCTTCTCGTCCTCGGAGTAGAGAAAGGGTCTGTCAATTATATCGGACAAATATGGAGCTTCTCCTATCCTGACGGCGAAGCGCGACGAATTACAACAGACTTTAACAATTACGTTAGTATGAGCCTGCCGTCAGACGCCAAGGCTCTGGTCACCGTTCAATCGAACGTGATTTCTAATATCTGGGTTGCTGCGAACGGTGATGCAAGAAGCGCCGTACAAATTAAGTCCGGAGGGAACAATCAAGAGGGAACGGCGGGTATTGGGTGGACGCCGGACAGTCGCATTGTCTATTTTTCAGGGGCGAGCGGAGCACCGGATATTTGGATCATGAACGCGGACGGCACGGGTCAAAAGCAGCTGACATTTGATGCGGGTGTAAACCTTTGGCCGAAGGTTACGTCCGATGGTCGTTATATAGTTTTCGCCTCTATCCGCAACGATCAGGCAAATATCTGGCGAATGAATTCGGACGGCAGCAATCCCACGGTTCTGACAAATGGTAATAGCGACTGGGAACCTGCGTTGACTCCTGATTCCCGATGGGTAATTTACACAAGGCAAATATCGGGCATGCCTTATTTGTGGAAAGTTCCGATCGAGGGCGGCGATGCCGTGCCGTTGATGGACAAATATACAAACTTTCCGGAAGTCTCGCCTGACGGAAAATGGATCGTCTGCTCATATCGTAAAGACGTCAATTCAACATGGAGATACGCGATCATTCCCATTGAAGGTGGTGAGCCCAGCAAGGTCTTTGATCTGCTCGGCAAAAAGGGAAACTTTCGCTGGTCGCCCGACGGACGCTCTCTTCACTATCTACGAGACACAAGCGGCGGCGTTACAAACCTCTGGAGTTTACCTCTAGATGACAAGCCTCCAAAGCAATTGACGGATTTTAAGACTGAACAAATATACGATTTCGCATGGTCACGCGACGGCAAACGACTTGTCCTAGCACGCGGCACA
>JAYVDQ010000019.1:0-7199 GCA_043749325.1 Chloracidobacterium sp.
TTACCGGATCTTTCGGCGCTTGGGCCATAGGCCGTATCGTGTCCCACGCAGCCGCACGCTGGGAACCTTCGGGATAAAATTCATTTGGCTTTTCGCGAATGATCGGCTGGCTGCCACCAGGTGTTGAGCCAACATAGGTCCCGCCTTTTTCCCAGCTTTCGGGATACGAGCCCATTACTTTATACTCGATCTTGTCACCGGGTTTGTAATTACCCGGCTGGGCTGTGACGGAACCCGAAAATGCTGTTGATACAAATAGAGCCGCCAACAGACAGCAGAAAATACGCGTCAAACAAGATTTCATTTCCAAGACCTCCGGAGTGTTAGAGATAAAAATCGAACGAACGGACCAGATTCCTCAACCACCTTTATAACGACAAATCCCAACGCACTAAGACATCCCTTAAGTCAGGCACGATTTCGCGACAGTATTGAGAAGTGGGATTGTTTTAAAGTAATTCGGGGCGTAAGTCAAGGGCCGGACATTTCGAAACATCAAATGCCAATAGCAAAGACTTGAATCTACAAGCGGAGTTCCGTGTGGCTCAATCGGCGTCTAATTCGCCAAAAGCCATCTTAAGGCTTCGTCCTCCGTTCCTGTAACAAAGAATCGGGCCCCCCTGTTAACGGCGGTTAATTCACCGAGCTTTGTAATTCGTTCGCCATGCATGATACATGCGGCCTTAAGCCGGGGACCAAACACGTCTGCGATCTGCCGGCCCGCCATGAAACGATCGGCTTCGCTCATGTCGCCCTCGATGCGGAGCGTATCGATCAGAAGATGATCGCGCCTCGCTCGGTCGGCTTCTGACTTGGCTTGGTCAATAAATTCAAACAACTCCGCTAATGAATAATCTCCTGATAATTCAAAACGGATATATTCCGGTAAAACTACGGTTACAACTGCAATACCCATTGATCCTCTATCGTTTACAACTTAAAACTGTTCCTAAAATTGACCCTTCACCAAAGAGAAAGCGTGCTTTCTTAAGTTGAGAAAGCGCGCTCGCACGATCAGTATGTCAATGATCTACAGCTTCGCGGGCGACGGAGCCGGCGTAGGTGTGGGACTCGCCGGAGGCGGCGGCATATCAGCCGGTTTGAACCGGGGCAGCATATCGTCACGCATTGCAACTACATACAGGGCCGCCGCAATGGCAATGGCCGATGATTTAACATCGCTCTCGATAATGCGTTCGTATGTATCGAGATTGGTATGCCATGTAACATTGAAATACTCGATCGGGTCCTGCGAAACGCTGATACCGGGCAATCCAGCGGCATTAAACGATGTACTGTCCGTACCGCCTGGATTGCGGCTTCGTCCGCTCAAAGCACCGGCAACGCCGAGATCGGAAAAGGGCGCAAGAGCTTCCCTAAGGACAGTTGCGGACTCAGGCGGACCAAAGACGTTCATTCCGCGCGCCTTGCCAGTACCGCTGTCGATATTGAAATAGCCGTTAAATTTCGCCCACTCCGGTTTCGGATTTTCGAAGGTACCGAAATGTGCCGCGACATATGCCTTGGAACCGAGGAGTCCCTCTTCTTCACCGCTCCAGCAGGCGACCCGGATGGTCCTTCGCGGTTTGACGCCGATCGCCTTTAGAATACGGGCGGCCTCCATCATCGTCGCGCAGCCGATAGCATTATCGGTCGCACCAGTTGCCGAATGCCACGAGTCAAGATGGCCGCCGAGCATTACGACCTCATCCTTTTTGTCTGAGCCATAGATCTCGCCGACTACGTTGTAGCTAGTCACGCCGTCAGGAACAAGACGGCTGCGAATGTCGAATGCCAGTTTGACAGGCGTTTTGTCAGCCAAAAGACGGAAAATGCGGCCGAAATCTTCATTACGCATCACGACAGTCGGGACAACTTTATTCGGATCAAACGAACGATTATTAAAAGCACGCACCGCACCGCGATCCAACTGGGATTCGTTAATCCTGACAAGTACCCTGTTTTCAAGCAAGAATGCATCCACTTGATCGTTAATCTGCGCACCTGTCAACGCTCCGGGCCTCGGCGTCGGTGGTGTGCCGCCGCGTCCCGCTCCGCCGGGCCCGCCGGGTCCGCCGCCGGGACGGGCGGCATTTTCCGGATCATAACGTTTTTTGTTGTCCTCGTCAGGGATTCGTTTTGGCGCCGGGGTGTTGCCCTGCTCTATAAACGTAGGCTTGCCGACGAGCACAATTTTGTCGGCCACCAATTCTTTGACGCTGCCCAGATACGCCGTCAACTCTTCCTGCGTAGGGCCCTGCATCACGTTTGGATTTGTGGCCGAGGGAAACTGCGGGATCACAATACTAACCGCGTCCGCCGATACTTCTCCTCCTTTGGTCGAAGGCGTCCATGCCAAAACCTCGAATGTCAGCGTATCCTGCACCGGCTTGAGCATAAGCCCGAAGTTGCGTTCGTTAACCCAGCCTGGGTGGCCAAAATCCCACGGCTCAAGCGCAGTCTTATCAAATCCCCACGCCTGCATCTCACGAGCAGCCCATTTCGCCGCGTTGACGTGATTTGGTGAACCCGTCAGCCGCGGGCCGTAGAGGTCTGTGAGAATATGCAGCGTGTGCATGATCTTCGAATTCTCCATTCCCTCTTTACGGATGGCGGCGTTTACGTCGGCGAGCTTCGTATCCTGTGCAAACAAAGCGGCCGGTAATACAAATGACTGGAGCAACAGCACTCCGAGTAAAAAACGTATCGTTTTCGATTTTTTCATAGGGTTTTATCTACAAAATGCAGTGGGCATTTCGGGTATTAGTTAATCTGATCCAGAGCGTCAGCACATTTTTTTTCCGGGCAAAAAGATTTTTGTGATTATACAATAACACCGGTGAAAAGGTTTCACGAAGTTATGTCCGCCATTCCGAAAAAAGCTGGCTGTCGTCGAGATAGGTGTAACTCTTCGTTTCGTTTTCGCTGCCGACCTCAATCGTGACCGGCATGTACGAGAGGCTCGACGGTTATGTCCGGCGAATTCGTGTTTCCGCGGCTTTTATTGAAGAGATCGGTGCTTTGCTTGGCATAAATCCTTTGAGCACGTTGGCACCTGTCGGCGGCGCGGTGCCGCCAAAACTCGATCCATCGCCGCAGCCCGGCAGCCAGATCAATATTAAATTCGCGAAAGGGGCTTCAACGGTATTTTTCTCCAGATAAACGTGGACAACGGCGGCTGGATCGACGGGGGCGCTTTGTCAGTCGCCCGCAAACATCATCGTGACCTCAAACGAAAGTAATACGCCAAGCAACGTTCAACTCCGCGCAAGATTCCTAGTCGGGAATGACCTCGTCGGTGCCTGGTCCGATATCGTCCCCGTGCAGACGAACCCCTAGTCGGTAGGCAGTGGTCAGTAGTAAAAAAGGCTTCGCTTGGATCGACGAAGCCTTTTTCAACTTATATCGGGAAATCTGAGGCGAGTCTAAGGCATTGCGACATCGAGCCGCGTGGCTGAGGCGTATGCGACCACTTTGCCGTCTTTGCCGATCAGATTGACTTGTTTGTATCCCTTTTCCGCACCGGCCTGATAGACTTTTTTCAGGTAATCTTCACGTTTTTCTTTCGACAGGGCATCCCATGACGGCAGTAATTGGCCGTAAAATATTCCGCCGCTTATCTTGCCTACTTTAACATGATCTTTAAGGATCGAGCTTTCTAGCTCGACATTGACAACGCCCGCAGCCGGCACCGTGTCATCGATGACATAATTCGCGTAGAAATACACTCCGAACGAGGCGGCGATCAATAGCAAACAACCCGCGAGAAACCAACGGTTCACGTTCCGAGCATTTTCTTTTATGCGTTCGAGCTTAAAGATCTCGATAATGCGTTGGGCCAAGGGCGACGAAACCCTCTTTTCGATCTCGGCTTCCTTTGCCGATTCCCTGACGTTTGCTCGTGACTGCGGTTCGTGTCTCAGATCGGGAACGTCATCACTGGTCTCATCGCTCGAGACGGAGTTATCATCCGGCAATATTTCACTTGGCTCTCCGGCATCGGAAAGATATTGGAGCAGGTCGACCAAGTCGAGAGTGCGACCCGTGGCGTCGGAAACGGCTCGGTCGTTGCGGCTTCCGTATTTTGACTGGAGACTCTCCGTGTCCATTTTCTGACGTTCACGATCGATCAGCGAAACATAGGCGTTACCGATACGAATATTGCATTCGATAGCCGACGCCGTGACAAGCGGAGCAAAAAATAATTCGCTGATGCCCTCCTTGAACATTCGCAGCCGGCCAAAGAAATCGCTTTCGATCAGTTGATCAAAGTTGGGTGTATTTTCCGCCTCGATCGAAAGGTCCTCAAAGCTCAGGGCCGTAAGCAAAACCTTCGATTGATCGTCATCAGCGGCGTAAAGCGAAATGCTCGACCATTCGCTATAGAGCGTGTTGAGGTGGACCAGGATCTCATCGCGGGGAAATAGGCAAATGCGTTTTTCTAAGGCACCGGGACGTGAAAACAATCGCGTGATCACAAAATCGAATTTCGAACGAACGGACTCCGAATAGGGCAGATTGCGATAAAAGCGCCCGAGCCCCAGCAGCGCCTGCGAGCTCAATGCGGGACGCGAATTTTCGCAATATCGGCGCAGACTGGAGACCGGGACATTACGATCGCGCTCCGCAAGGGCAGAGCACCATGCCTCGGTCTCCTGCATTAGCGCAAATTCGGCGGTGGCGTGTTCTTCGGAATTAACGCCGTCCCCGAGTTGGAGAAATGTATGTAATGCCTTCTTGGCGTTAAAATCGTCGAAGGTCTTGGGAACGACCTTTATATACTCGCGTTCGACGCCTGTCAGGACATGTTCGACCATTTGAAGGCTCGAAACCTCGCCCATTGCGCGTTTTTTGAAGAATTCCCCGCTTTGCAGCTGTCTTTTGCCTTGCGTTGGCTGCTTTGGCGGCTCAGGAACGGCTGTTTCATGAAGGGCGAAGTCATCCGTAACGATCAATTCCTTTGGCACTGTTTTTGGTTCCATTACCTGATAGTCTGAGTTGCCAACTATTTCAACCGACGCCGAATTGCTTTCTCCGATATATCCGGGCAGGTCGTAATTCGTGTTCGGCACTTCCGTTACCGTGTTAGGCACTTCCGTTACGTCGAGATGACAGGTATCATTACCCTCCAGCTGCCCGGCATCCATCACCGTGGTTTCGAGTAGATTTTCTTCTTTTAACTCAATAATTAGGTCTTCAAAGACATTCATTGTTTGGCACTTTTTTTCGGAGCAGAAAATTTGGAGCTTACTGGTTTGCTGTTTGCTTAAGGGAGAACCTGCGTGAGTTCGCCGGTCTGAGTCAGCTGGTAAACGTATATTTGGCCTTCGCTTGCAACATTTCGCGTCGTCGTGATGGTATATGCATTTTTTAATTCAACGTCGCTCGGCGAGGCTGGGACCATTGACAGCACAAACTTGCCGCGATTGACGTCATTGCCGGAGTTAGTCCCAAGACTGCCGGAAAGTAAATTGTTGACTTCGATAAGACGGCCAAAGCGGCTGTTTCGACTGTAAAAATCAACCTGCTGGCCCGCGACCGTTCGCATCGTCGCGAACATATTCGCGTTTTCCGCGGCACGAATCGCTTTCTGCAAATACGGAATAGCAATTATCGCAATGATGCCAGTCACGACAACGACAAGCATTAATTCGATAAGAGAAAATCCGCGCTCGCACTTATTTTTCATTATTTACCTCGTGAATTCACAGCCGACCATACAAGTGACAGTTTTTGGCACCTGTCATTTGACAAGATGCGGCATATTCGCCGCTTAACGGAAGAGTCGGTTCTGTATTTTCAACTATTTACGGGGCAATGTGGAATAAATGTAAATTCCCCGTTTCTGCTTATTGCAAGCGTTATGCCAAAGCCTTTGGCTCAAAGTTCGGGAACCAGACTAATATAATTGACCGTTGAAATAAAGGGGTGTTTGTTTTTTTTGTTATTTTTATTAAGCTATTAACTTTTATCGCGTGATCACAGAATTTCCTGCCTCGCGCTTTGGAGCAGAAATAAATTGAGTACAGTAATAGAACAGACTACAGAAACCTACGGAATCGACAATTGGGGAGCCGATTATTTTGGCATCAATCGTAAAGGAAATCTGATAGTTCACGCTCCGGAAAATGAAAATCTGACAGCCGACGTAAAAGAGATAATCGACGATCTCCGCAAACGCGGCGTTAACACGCCCATTTTGCTCAGGTTTCCGCAGCTTATCTTTGGACAGATCCGCAAGTTGCAGACAGCATTTCGCAAATCGATAAAGGAATTTGAATATCAGGGCGGCCACTTGTGCGTGTTTCCGATGAAGGTCAATTCCAACCGAGCGGTCATCGAAGAGTATCTTCGCGAAGGCACCCGGTATAATTTCGGCCTCGAGGCCGGCTCGAAAGCGGAGCTTTACGCCGCACTCGGTCTGGAACAGGCCAAGGAGAGCCTGCTGGTTCTTAACGGTTTCAAGGATCGCGAGTTTATTCAACTGGCATTTGTCGGGGCAACGGCCGGAAAGAAAGTCGTGATCGTAATCGAAAAGATGAGCGAACTCGACCACACGCTCGATATAGCTGAGAAAATGTCCGCCGAAAATCCCGAGGCTGACGTGCCTATGATCGGCGTCCGCGTCAAGCTTTACTCCAAGGGCTCAGGCAAATGGGAAAAATCCGGCGGTGAAGCGGCCAAATTCGGGTTGACGACGACCGAGATACTCGAAGTAATTCGGCGACTACAGGAATCCGGTCGGATCGACATGTTAAAGCTGCTGCATTTTCACATCGGCTCGCAGTTGACCGACATCAAACGGATCAAAAATGCCATGAAAGAGGCGGCCCGCACCTACGCGAAGATCGTGCAGATGAAGATACCCATTGAGTATCTTGATGTCGGCGGCGGCATGGCCGTCGATTATGACGGCTCGCGAACCTCATTCGAATCGTCGGCAAATTACAACGCCCGTGAATTCGCCAATGACGTTATCTACGTCATCAAAACCGTCTGCGACGACGAAAATGTGCCACATCCGACTATTATCCAGGAATCGGGACGTTATCTTTCGGCATATCACGCCATTTTGGTCACAAATATTCAGGACGAGATCGAAACCGTCGTCGAGAGCCTGGTACCAATGGAGATGGACAAGGACGATCCGCAGATAATCCGCGAGCTCCACGACCTCCGCGAGACCATCAACGCCAAGA
>JAYVDQ010000020.1:0-2472 GCA_043749325.1 Chloracidobacterium sp.
CGTTCGCGAACCGAGAGCGTGGGCCGCGATCAGCATTCCTTCGATCAGGGCATGCGGATCGCGCTCCATCAAGTAGCGGTCCTTGAACGTTCCGGGCTCGGATTCGTCAGCGTTGCAGACGACGTATTTCACCTTTGGCGAATCTTTCGGCACGAACGACCATTTCATTCCGGTCGGGAATCCCGCCCCGCCTCTTCCTCGCAAGGCCGATTTCTTGACCTCGTCAATAACGTCCGCCGGAGCCATCTTGAGCGCTTTTTCGAGAGCCTTGTAGCCGCCATGATCGCGATACACCTTTAGCGTATGCCCGTCTCTTACGTGCATCATCTTAAGTTGTAATGGCTCACAGCCGATTGCCTTGATTTCCATCTTTATAGTCCGAGATCCCTCGCGATAACCAGAGTATCTGTGTACTGGACAAACTTTACGATCTTGCCGTCCACGAGCGTCCATGCGTGTGCAAAAGGTACGCTCATGCTTTTACCGGTCTTTAAATATTTACCCGAATAGGTGCCTAACCCGACAACGGTGTCACCGCCATCAACGATCTGATGCGGCACCGCTTTGAAGCCTTCCCATTCGGTCGCAAGCTTCATAAAAACACTGCCGAGAATGGCGTTTGGCCCGACGAAAGTTCCGGCGTACATAAAGCCTTCGGCCTCGGTCCACGAAATGTTCGCGTCCATTGCGCCCAAAACTCCGGGCACGTTGCCGGTCGCAAATGCATCGTATAGGCCCTGAATTATTGCTCCGTTGCTCATATTTATTTACACTCCGCCAGGATCTTCTCCACCTTCTCAACCGTCAGATCTTCGTGATAATCAAAGCCGATCTGCATCATAGGTGCGGTGCCGCAACTTCCCAGGCATTCGACCATCGTGATGGTAAATTTGCCGTCGTCCGTCGACTCGCCCGGGTGAATGCCAAGCTTAGAGCAAATGTGATCGGTGATCTCAGGCTCACCCATGATCTTGCACGACAGCGTTTTGCAGATCTGCAGATGATGGCGGCCGACCGGACGCAGGTTGAACATCGAGTAAAAAGTCGCCGTTTCCCAGACGTCCGTGACCTCGAGGTTTAGAAACCGTGCCAGAAAATTCACGCCCGGATTGTCGATCCAGCCGCGTTCACGCTGAACGAGCATCAAGAGCGGGATGAGCGCCGAACGGCTCCGTTCGGCCGGGTATTTCGCGACGTGCGATTTCATCTCGTCGATGATCGCCGCCGAAAATTCCGCCACCTCGTGGGAGACGATGACCTTGTCTGTGTAACTTGTAGGTGTTGCTGCTGCCATTTCGCGTTAGTGTGTCTCGCCCTCCAAAACTGCAACGCGTGATTCGAGATCACCAAGCTGTTGATCATTCTCAATTACCTTTCCCGCGACGGAAGTGAACTGTTTCGACATAAGGTTTACATTATCGGCCATTGACTCGATACTTTTTTCGATTTGATCAAATCGAGAATTCGTTCCCATCGCAAACTTGTCGATCTGGGTCTCCAGTTTGTCGATTCGATAACCATTCGTGCGGACATCAGCAGTTAAACCGTCAAACTTTTGATTGGCGACCTCGATAAACTTCATCACCTCGCTTTTAAACTTGTCGTCAGAAACCTGCTCTGCCATACAATTCTCCTACCTATCAATCTCCCCCAAAACAATATCCAATGACCCGATAATTGCAACGACATCCGCGACCATTTCGCCTTCGCACATTACGGGTAGGGCGGCGAGATTTACAAAGCTGGGGCCGCGGAAATGGACGCGTTCGGGTTTCGGGCCGCCGTTCGATTTCATATAAACGCCGAGCTCGCCCTTTGACGCTTCGATCGGCATATAAACCTCGCCGGGCGGAATATTGAATCCTTCCGCGACGATCAAAAAGTGATGAATCAGCGAATCCATATGCTTGCGCATATCGTCGCGATCGGGCAGAACGATCTTCGGTGCGTCGGCCTTGGTCGGTCCCGGTTTCAAACGCTCCAGAGCCTGACGAACTATCTTGTGCGACTCGTAAAGCTCACGCATGCGAACCATGAAACGCGACCATACGTCACCGTCCGGCTCGGTCGGAATGTCGAAGTCGTAGTTCTCGTAACCGGTATATGGATTTGCCTTACGCAGATCGAGTTCGACGCCGCTGCCTCGGAGGCTTGGCCCGGTCAGGCCCCAATCAATCGCGTCCTCGGCCGAAATAACGCCAACTCCTTTTGTACGGCTTTGCCAGATTGTGTTTCCTGTCGCCAGCGTCTCAAAGGTGTTCAACGCCTCCGGAAAATCGTCCATGAACTGCTTTACACGCCGCTCAAATCCCGCCGGCAGATCCATCATCAGGCCGCCGATGCGAAAATAGCTTGGCGTCATGCGCCCGCCTGACGCCGCCTCGATCAAATTCAATATCTTCTCACGCTGGCGAAAACAAAAGAAGAAAATGCTCATCGCGCCGAGATCGAGAGCGCTGGTGCCAAGCCAAA
>JAYVDQ010000021.1:0-7325 GCA_043749325.1 Chloracidobacterium sp.
CAAGCTGGGACGGCTTGACGATGCCCTCGAGCTTGGCCGACGCGTCCTTGTTCAGGATCCGCTCAGCGCCGCCTTTTGGCACAATCTCGGTTTGACTTCCCACGCGGCCGGCATCCTAGCTGAATCTGAGAAAGCGTTCCGGCGGGCGATAGAGCTGGCACCGCAGAGATTTGTATCCGCAGCGCTGCTCGCCCTTGTGTTTATGGATCAGGGGCGTATTGACGAAGCTTTAGAGCAAGCCGCGCGTGAGCCGGACGAATTTTGGCGGCTCTGGTCGCTGGCCATCATCCACAATGCCGCGAAGTATAAAACAGACTCGGATCAGGGGTTGCAAAAGTTGATCGAGGAGTACGCAGCCAGCAACGACTATCAGATCGCGGAAGTATATGCGATGCGTGGAGAGATAGAAAAGGCGTTCGAATGGCTCGAACGCGCAATTATTGACCGTGACGCGGGCATCACGCACGCGAAAGTTAACCCGCGTTTCCGACAGCTTCACGGCGATCCGCGATGGGCGGTTATTTTGAAAAAGATCGGATTCGAGTCATAGACTCGTCGCCAACACGCTTAGTGTCAAGGTTCGGTACCAGGATCTTGAAAAGAAACCTCCGTGCCCGGATCTTGCAAAGCGTCGGTTCCCGGATCTTGAATTCCCTCTTCGTTTAAATGCGGTTCTGTCGGACTCATAATTTATCTCCTGATCTGTCAATAACTTAGGACTCTCGTGTGGAATAAACGGCCTGCACCGGCACCTCTATTTCTAAAACCCCGGAATGCCGTGTAGACCTCATACTCTATATCTCGTCAATTTTGTTGTCAATACAAAAAGCCCGCAAAATGTACGGGTTTTCGCTAACCCGTCACCAACCACCAGCGTCAACGCCAATACCAATAGCTTCTTCATAAAAAACTCCTCCAGCGTAAAATGTATTCAACATAAATACACCGCGAGTGGTTATTTTGTGACGGTTTCCACTATTCAGCGGTTCCCATTTTAGAACAAACACAAAAAATCCTTACCGAATCTCAGTTTTTTGAGTAATATTATCGTATGAAAAGTTCCGTTGTTTCGTCATCGCAGGAAATCATGGGCGGGACGCCGGTTTTTACAGGAACCCGTGTGCCTACCCAGACACTTATCGACTACCTTTCCGCAGGAGATACGATCGATGAGTTTCTCAAAGGATTCCCGACCGTGGATCGCGAACAAGTCATCGAATTCCTACAGCAAACCAAAAAACAGATGGAGCTATGAAGAATTTCCAGTACATATTTGTTTGCTGCATGATCCTTCTTTTTTCGCATTCCCAGTTAACCGCTCAGCAAGAGTCCCACCAAGACTGGTTATTCAAAAGAATTAAGGAAACTGAAGTTGTAACCGCGCACATGCCCCGGGCGGACCTTCTAAAAGTTTTCAAACCGGTGGGCAGTTTTGGTCAATTAGAGCGGTACGCATTGCAAGGCTGTAGTCTAATCGTGGTAGATGTGGTGTTTGGCACTGCGGCTCTCGAAACAGGATCCAGTCCGCCTGACAGAAGCATTCCGATAAATATGATCACCCCGCCCTTTCTTGTTTCGTCTAAATCTGTTACCACCGCTTCATCTTGGGACAGTCACGAAGTGTGGCTGTTGGATAGGATTCGCGAAGTAGAATCGGTAAAGCCGGGAATGACCAGGGACGACTTTGAAAAATTATTCAGCATGGTGGGAGGCTTTAGCTCTGGTCATCAATTTCTGCTAAAGAGTGGGGCTTTTATCAATGTTGATGTGGAGTTTACCAATGCCGGGAACCGAAAAACTTTGGTAGGAAAACAAGATATGCAAAAAGTCGCGACAATCTCACCACCCTATCTCGCTTATTCCTTTGCTGTTGATTAATATGGCCGGGCTTCGCCTATTTCTCAATTTCAGTAGATTCAATTTACTAATCCCCGTTTACAATTTACAATTAACCATTAACGACGACGCATGAGTTATCAGGTCATAGCTCGAAAATGGCGGCCGCAGACCTTTGAAGAGGTGACTGGCCAGGAGATCATTACGCAGACTCTGCGTAATGCGCTCGAGCATGACCGTCTGCACCACGCGTATCTGTTTTCCGGAGCTCGCGGCGTCGGCAAGACGACAACGGCCCGCATTCTCGCCAAGGCCCTAAACTGTCACAAGACCGATGGCGTTAATCTCATACCCTGCTCCACAAATGACCCGGACGCATGTCCGTCGTGCATCGAGATCTCGGAGAGCGGGTCGATCGACGTGCTTGAGATTGACGCGGCTTCGCACCGTGGAATCGACGACGTTCGCGACGCAATCATCGGTAATATTAATTTCACGCCTACCCGTGACCGATACCGCGTATTTATCATCGATGAGGTGCATCAGCTAACCAAGGAGGCATTCAACGCCCTTTTGAAGACGCTCGAAGAGCCGCCCGAGAACGTCGTTTTCGTCATGGCGACGACCGAGCTGCACAAGGTGCCGGATACGATATTGTCGCGGTGTCAGGAGTTTGAGTTTAGGACGATACCGCTGCAAAAGATATTTGACCGGCTAAAGCTGATCGCGAATGCCGAAAAGATCAATATCGACGACGACGCTCTGCGTGAACTCGCCCGCTCCGGCACCGGGTCGATGCGTGACGCACAATCGAATTTTGATCAGGTAATAAGCTTTTCGAGCGATAAGATAACGGCACCGGACGTGACAAACGCACTCGGTTTCGCTGGCGTCGAGGTTTTGTCGAAAGTAATTTCCGCGATCACTGAAAAAGACGCTCGTGCGGCGCTCGCGGTCGTTGACGACCTGATCGGACGCGGCCACGACCTGAGGAATTTTTGCCGCGATGTTCTCAGTTTGTTCCGCGATCTGCTGGTTTTCAAGATAGCGGGCGACACAAGCGAGTTGTTTGAAACGGCGGTTTTCAGCACGAATCAAATGCGGACGATGTCGTCGTGGTTTAGCGAGGCCGATCTGCTGAGATTTTTCAACTCTCTGTGCGAGACCGAGGCGAGCCTTCGCGAGGCCGCGCATCCGCGTTATGTGCTTGAGGTCGGGCTGATCAAACTGATTGAGATGCGAAGCGTCGCCACCATCGAGAGTATTCTCGAACGGCTGAATGCCTTGCAACCAGGAGCCAGCGGCAGCGGCAGTGAGATACGGAATTCTTCGGCTGCCGCTGCCCCTGCTACTGCCGCTGTTCCTCCCCCTGTTCAGGAAAAAAAAACTTTGAAAACTGAACCGGAGCCGGTGGCGGTTGAGGAGATCGTTAACGGGTTTGTTCCGGAGCCGCCGGATGACGATATTGGCTTTGAGGACGCGGTGATCGAAAGGCCCGCCGTCAAGCCGAGATTTTCGGCCGAGTGGATTGCGTCCGTGGCCGCTCCGGCCATTTTGCCGACGCTGCCCCCGGAGGATCTCGAGCATGTCGAGGACCAGCGGCTCGACGATGCGTACGAGCAAAAATTAACATGGAGCGGCGACGATCTTTTGCCGATCCTCGATGCGGCAAAATGGATCGAGGAATTGACGGGCGTTAAGCCTGCGGTCGTATCACAACCGGCCGCTTCGAACGGCCATTCCGGTGCCGCGACCGCCCCGGCGATCAATGTCGTCCCGATCAGGTCTGACATTAAGGCCGAGGAAGAAAATGTCGAGATTCCAGCGCTCGGGCCGGAGCCGACCGAGGCGGAGTTAATGGAATACGCCGCGGCTCATCCAAATGTCAGAACCGCGATGCGCGTTTTCAGAGGAAAGATCGTCGAGGCAAAAAAGGCGTGACGTGTCACCGATTTCGCGAACATCTTCGCGAGCGGAATCGTATATTAGATTTGGCAAATTCAGTTCATATTTGATGAAACGTAATCTTTTGCCGGGAAAATTGAAATTTCTACTGGCCACTGCGATTTTGCTTTTGCCCGCTCTAGCCGGCTTTTCGCAGGAAAATCAGCCGTGGTCGCAGAATACGTCGCCGCTACCCGCTCCGACGGGTTTTGTAAACGATTACACCGGCGTGATCGACGCCGCGACCAAGCAGCAGCTCGAGACAAAGCTCAAGAATCTCAAAGACACGACCGACCCGTCGGTCGAGATCGCCGTCGCCGTTGTAAAAACGACGGGTGACAGGCCGATATTCGATTATTCGCTCGCCGTTGCCCGTGGATGGAAGATCGGTTCAAAGGCTGTTGACAACCCTAGCGCGTTGTTATTTATAGCGATCGACGACCGTAAATACTTCACTCACGTCAGCAAAGATCTCGAAGACGAGCTGCCCGACGGGATAGTCGGCAGCCTACAGCGGCAATATCTTGTGCCGGAATTCAAAAAAGGCGATTATGGAAAAGGCATTTCCGATACGATCGACGCCTATATATCGACGATTCGTAACAAGGGAAATGCTCCCGTTAGCACCAATGTCAACGCTTCGCGACCCGTTTCGGGAAGCAGCGGAGGGGGCGTTTCGCTAATCGGATTTTTTTGCTGTGGCGTAGTCATCTTAATTATTCTCCTAATAATATTCGCCCGCGGCAATAAAAATGGCCCGAACAAGGGCGACCGGGATCGCTGGGGTGGCGGGTTCGGAGGCCGGGGCGGTGGCGGCCGAGCGGCTGAGAATATCGCGTCAGCCGTGATAGGCGGCATAATCGGATCGGCACTTTCGGGCGGCTCGTCATCCGGATCATCCTCCAGCGACAGCGGCGGATCGTCTGGCGGCGATTGGGGCGGGTTTGGCGGCGGTGGTGATTTCGGTGGCGGCGGCTCGGGAGGAGATTGGTAGGCTATGAGACAAAAATTCGAAGCATTCATCGACGATTTAAGATCGACGCACCGAAAGAACCTGGCGGCGGTCATTCTCTACGGCTCGGCGGCGGCGGGCGATTTTGTCGCTCATCAATCGGACTACAACATTCTCGTCGCTCTAAATAAGATCGGCCCTGAGGACCTTCGTAACGCCCAACCCTGCGTCCGCGAATGGACGCGATTGGGGCATCCGTTGCCTGTGTATTTCACGGTTTCAGAATTGCAAAATGCGGCGGATGTGTTTCCGATCGAGTTTCACCAGATGAGCATCGCCCGCAAGGTTTTATTCGGCGCGGATGTCCTGGCTGGACTAAATATTTCGGACAAATTCATGCGGCTTCAGGCCGAATATGAACTCAGAAGCAAGCTGATCCAGCTAAGACGCCAATATATTCCGGCGTCCGCGTCCGTCGATGGACTGAAACGTCTGATGGCTGAGAGCCTGTCGAGCTTTGCCGCATTGTTCCGAGCCGTGCTGGTCATGCAGGGCCTCAAACCGCCCGGCACCAAACCGGAGGTTGTCGCGATGACCGTCTCGCATTTGCAGCTCGATGGTGCGTCGTTTGAAAAGATCTTTCACATTCGAGAAAATAGTGAAGCCGGAAAATTGGACGAGACGAGCGCAAATCGCCTGTTTGGCGAATACATGGAGCAGATCGAAAAGGTTATAGATGCGGTAGACGCGATGGTAAAATAGTTTTTGGACAGATCTTATCAGGAGAAAATATGAAAAGAGCGATACTTCTAACAGCGGTTTTGATAGCGGCATTCAGCCTCAGTGGCTGCAGTTATAACGATCTGACGGCAAAGAAGCAAAATGTTAATGCTTCGTGGTCCAAGGTCGAAAGCGCGATCCAGCGTCGTGCTGACCTTATCCCCAATCTTGTCGAGGCCGCAAAGATGGCCGGCATCCAGGAACAGGAAGTCTTCGGTCAGATCGCTGACGCGAGATCACGGCTGCTAGATGCTTCCAAGTCAGGAACCGAAGGCGACAAAACACCCGAACAAAAACAGGCTGTCATTGAAGCAAACAGTACGTTTGGCGGGACGATCGGCCGGTTATTGAGCCTGCAGGAAAATTATCCCGTTCTAAGATCGAACGAATCGTTCCTGAAGCTACAGGACGAGCTTTCCGGAACGGAAAACCGGATTAAAGTTTCCCGCGACGATTACACCGATGCCGTAAACATCTACAATACGACCCGAAATTCATTTCCTGCAGTGATAACGGCGGGACTACTTGGATTTAAGGAAGAACCTTTCTTTAAGGCTGAGGATGGAGCAAAGACGGCACCTAAGATCGACGCTAATTCGATGAGAAAGCCGACGACGCAACCGGCGGCACCTGCACCAGTGGTCAATTCAAATAAATAAGGATTAAAATCCTCGGGAACTGCACATTGAGCAATGATCACAAGGCTTGCTCGGCTCGTACGTGCAAGCCTTTTCCTTTGCGTCGGCGTCAAACAAACTGTCTACAATAGCCTCAGCGATAGCGAAACGATCCTGGGATGGGTGCGATGATTGTGGAGTAAGAAATACTGACTGCGTAGCTACGGACACGTTTTCAAGCTTTTCGAGACGAAGATTTATCTGATCGAGAGTGTTCTGGATCGATGAGAGATCACCACCCCGCGATTCGGACGCGATCAATTTGGCGATCTTTTCGGCAAGCTCGGCTGCCTTTGCGTTCTCCATAGATAGTTATAGCCGCAAAAAAGAACATGCGGCACAATCGAAACTAATCTTGCGCCTTCTGCGCCTTTTGGCGGCAATTCTCTTCGCTATTTCTTTTCGTTCGGCAACAGGTCGATGTAATCCACGACACCGACAATGGCAGAATCGATTGCGGCTCCCGGCCGTCCGGTTGAGGCTGTCGATGCCGACCAGCCTTCCTGTGCAATAACGACAATGTCACCTTCGCCGGCGTTTACCGAATCGAGCGCAATACAGGTGTAATCCATATCCTCGCCGTCGGGCGTGATCTGGCGGCAGAGCATGATGCGCGTGCCTTCGTAACGCTGATTTTTCTGCGTTGCGACGACATTACCTATGACCCGTGCAAGTAACATTATCTAATGAATTTCGCCATCTCCCATTGTGACAGACATTATTGCACCGCCGTAGTTTTCCAAAGTACCTATATAATTTATTCTAGCGCCTTTAACGAGACTGGAAGCAGCATCCTTATAATCTTTCTTCAATTTCAGCCTCACATCTGATGTAAGGGTGTCCTTATTCATTTTTATTGAAACAGTCACGCCGCCAAACGTGCCCTTTGATACTTCTGCTACCTCTCCAGACCATGAAACACGCTTACCTTTGAAACGACTCCACGATTGCTCTTTTTGCATATCAGTACTTGACGATTTCAGGTTATAAATCGAGTCATATTGATCCCACGTAATTGGACTTATTTCGGCGGCGGGATTTGGAGTTGCCGATTGAGTAGTCGGCGGATTTTGATTCGCTTCTCCACACCCGAGAACAACAAGTATGATATTAAGCAATAGAATGCTGTTGATTTT
>JAYVDQ010000022.1:0-5271 GCA_043749325.1 Chloracidobacterium sp.
GCGTTAGGCGGCTGGACTTCACTCGCTATTAGGAGGTGGAAATGATAAGAACAAGTAATCCCCATACGGAGGCCGACCTGATTCGCGCAACGGAACGAGAACGCCTCCGCGCATTGGTGGAGGCAAACATGGAAGTGGTGCGCCAGCTTCACGCCGACGACTTCCAACTAATAAACCCTCTTGGGCAGTCGCTCTCAAAAGAGCAGTATCTCGGGGGCATTGCTTCCGGCGATCTCGATTACCTCGTGTGGGAGCCCGAGTCGATTGAGGTACGCCTTTACGACCAAGCGGCGGTGATCCGATACCAGTCGCAACTCGAAATCGTAGTCCAAGGGCAAAAGGTGCCACGCCAGCGATACTGGCATACCGACTCCTATGAGAAGCGTAACGGGCGCTGGCAGGTTGTCTGGTCTCAGGCGACCGGAATAATGTAGCTGCTACGATCAGCGTCGCTCATCGTACCGCCGCGGTCGCCCGCCGCCGCCTAACAATTGCGTGCAACGGAGCGCGGCGAGCGAGTTTCATAAGGTTGCTTGAGTGTTACGCGCCGCGCCCGGTTAATTCGAGCGTTAGGCCGCAGGGTGTTACCCAGAAGATTAGATAGACTTAGAGATACGACTAGGAGAACAATGACTATGACTGATCACGAAAAGGTGGAGGAACTAATCCGCGTCAAAGAACAAGCACCGCTCACGTTCGAGCAGCAGAACTCGGCGCTCGTCGTCGTTGACGTGCAGCGTTATTTCGCACGACCTGAATACGCCTTTAATCAAGTCACGGAGAAGATGGTGCCCGGACTCACGGAGGGCTATTTCGAGCGGGTTCATTCATACGTGCTCGACAACATTAAACGGCTACAGGGGACATTTCGTGCACACAAGCTTCCGGTGATCTTTCTCGGCGCGGGCTGCCACATGGAGGACGGGCGCGACTTGCCGGAATGGCTAAGCGGCTTCGACCAGATGGGGCGGATGCTGCTCGATAAGCCGGGCTTCCCGCGGGTGGGTGACGACAGTTGGCAGATTGATGACGAGGTCGCCCCGCTGCCCGGCGAGATGGTGCTCAACAAAGCTTCGAGCGGTGCGCTTAGCACCACCAAGCTGGATCAGATGCTCCATAACGCGGGGATCAACTCGCTGGTCGTCTGTGGGCTGACCACTGCGGTCTGTGTCACGCAGACGGCGCGCGAGACGGCGGATCGTGGCTTTCGGGTGATCGTCGCCTCAGACGCCTGCACGGAGATGAGCGAGGAGATGCACGATGCGGCGCTCTTCACCTTCGGCTACGTCTTCGGTCGAGTCAAGAGCACGGAAGAGATCGTGGGTCTGCTCGGTGCAGCAAAGAGCGCGGCCTAACAACGGCATGCACCCGACGTCCCGCCACGGAGCCTCTCAAGCACGTTGAATGTGGGCGCAGGTGATACGGGGCGTTCGGCTGCGTATTCGAAAATGAAGCACTCACCATACTGCGATGTTGCGACCGCCACTACTTACGATCACCTCGCTCTGCCTTATCAATTCGCCGCGCCGGCAAGGGACCTCGTTGATATGCTGAGACTTCCGGTCGGCTGTCGCGTGCTCGACGTTGGCAGCGGAACAGGCGCGGCAGCCATTCCGGCGGCAGAGGCTGTCGGGCCGAAGGGTTTAGTTGTCGCGCTTGACGCTTCAGTAGAGATGCTTCGACTCCTGCATAGGAAGATGGTGTGTCGGGTGGTGGCCGGAGAGGTACCGGGCTTGCCGTTCCAGGACGGATCGTTCCACGCCGTTATGGGAAACTTCGTGCTCTCTCACTTTAAGAGCTATGAGCTGGGCCTGGCAGACATGATCCGGGTTCTACGTCCGGGAGGTCGCTTGGGTGTGACGGCTTGGGCCGCAGGTCAAAACAAGTTCGGCCAAGTGTGGAGCGACGCGGCGGCAACATTCGTAAGCAGAGAGTTCCACCAGCACGCCTTCCGAGAGATCATACCGTGGGATGAGTGGCTCTCACAGGAAGGGAATCTACAGCGGGCATTGGAGGACGCAGGACGCATCGGCGTCGAAGTCAGCCGCCGCACGTACCGGATTGCGATGAGTATCACCGATTATCTTTCGCTTCGGGAGAACAGCGTCGAAGGGACACTGCTTCGACGGAATCTGCAAGCCGGACGATGGCGTCAATTCAGGCAACGCGTGATGGATGCGTTTTGTGAACGGTTTAACGAATCGGTTGAGTATAGCCGTGGAGTGCATTTCGGCATATGCGCAAAATCCGGCGGATAGGTGAACTTGGTGGCCGTCCCACAGAACATTTCTGGAGCGGGTGACGAGGCTCGAACTCGCAACTTTCAGCTTGGGAAGCTGACACTCTACCATTGAGTTACACCCGCTTTTCGGAGAATCTTACCACGAAAAAGCAGATTACAAAAGACTACTTCTTAGCTGCGAGGATGATATCTATAACCTCACGAATGGCGCCACTGCCGCCCCGACGTCGGGTGACGTAATGAGATGCCGCCTTTACCGCGTCATGAGCATCCCCTACCGCCACGGCCAGACCCACAAGGGGCATTACAGCGGCATCAGGAGTGTCATCACCTACGAAAGCCGTCTCGTCCGGCGAAACTCCGGCAGAGCCTAGTAGCTCGTTAATTGCCGAAACTTTTTCGCTGCGTCCCTGGAACACAAACTCAATGCCCAATTGGCCGGCACGCAGATCGACGATCGGGGAACTGCGTCCTGAAATTATGCCCGAACGGAATCCTGCTTTGTGCCAATCGACGATTCCCTGCCCGTCGCGGGCGTGAAATACCTTTAGTGTCTCGCCGGTTTCGCCAAAATAAAGACGGCCGTCCGTTAAGACGCCGTCACAATCCATTAGAAGAAGTTTTACTTTTCGGGCCCTGGCGAGTACCGCAGGCGATATTTGAGCGTCAGTCATAGCTATCTGACCTCAAACACATCAACGTTGCTCAGACGCCAACCGCTGCCGACCTTGGTGAGGCGGTACACGGCCGTGCCGGTCTCGACGTTGCGATTTAGGAGCTTAATTGTCATATTCGCTTCGACCAGAACGGTATTCGCGTCGAGACGGTCGATCCGAAGCACCTGTGTTTGCCATTGTTCGGCCGAGCCGGCAACGCCGCTCACGAATTTACCGACCTCTCCAGGCATTACCATTACATCGATATCGGACTTGCGTTTTGCGGCCGCTGCTTTATCAAAATCCGCAAAAAACGCTTTCACCGTCGCGTCGCCTGCCGGTGCAATACCCAGTTTGTTCCTAAGATTCCGCGCCGCAAGGCTTGCTCCGAATTCAGCGTCGGCGTTGATTGCGGCTTCGACAAATTTCATGGCGGCTTCATTTTGATTCGATTTAGATGCAACCTCGGCCAGGCCTACATTGGCCCACGCTAGGCTTCTGGAAGTAGGCAGCTTTTCATCAAGAACCGCGCGAAATTCTTTTTCCGCCTCGGCATTTTTGTTTTGTGCCATTAGAGACCGGCCTAGCAATATCCGAAGATCGTCAAATCTCGGCAGATCGCGGAGTAGATCTTTCGCGGTTTTCTCCGTGTTCGCGAAATCCTGTTTATCAAAATTACGCTTTGCGGCCAGCAGCGGGTCACTGTCAGTCGATTCACGTGGCGCGACATCGTCCGAATACTCAGTCTGTGGATATAATTTGTCAGCGTCGATCTCAAGCCGGACGATCTTATTAGGCGTCTTAAATGTGACCTCACCCAAACTAGTCGCCTTGATCGTGGTCGACGCAACGATCTTCTCACCTCTATCGGTGGTCGCGACGACATCAACAGTTACATCCGTCAGACCCGTATTTTGTATTGCAGCCTTGGTTTCGTCGTTCCCGGGTTGCGGGAGCCCGACACGAAGATTCATTTCTGTCACTTGATCAAAAAGGAAATCAAGTAAGTCTTTGTTCGCCTGAAACGCCGTCCGCAGCTTCGCGAAAGTCAGCGTCCCGTCAGACATGTTCGTCCTGAGCGTGTTAGCGAACTCTGTGGTCCCGACCCGCTTTGCAAGGATCCGCCAAACCATTGCCCCCTTATTGGCGACCTCAGGATAATAGAAGTCGTCAAGCGGTGAAACTGCATTCAGCGGAGCGTCGCGCTTTGAGACGGCAGCGTAGGCCGTTCGCTGTCGCAGGCGTTCGATGTCCGCTATGTCTTTACCATATTTGCTTTCGAGGAATTGCGTGGCCAGATAACGCGACAATCCCTCGCTAATAACGCCGTTGCCATCCCCGGTGATCGAGACTGACCCACCGAGCCAGAGCTTGGCCACGGCCTCGACGACATTCATGGCAGTTAGCGAGTCTATCTTTGATCGACGAAAGACAGATTCGTCTACGATCACGGTGCCTGCATTGCTAAACCCGGCTCCCCGCCGGCTCGCCACTATCCGGAAGGGCGCGGCCGGAGCAGTGCCAAGTACAGTGGTCATATACGCTTTTGCGTCCGACATCAATGCGGCCAGTTCCGCGGCACGTTTCGGTCCATCGGCTCCGACACCCTTGGGAACGAAAACCGACACGCCGCCGATATTAGCTTCGTCCCAACTGCCGGACACAAAAAATGGCTGGCCGTTTAATTTCTGTTCGTAGGCTGTATCCTTACTTCGACGTTCGCCCGAGGTAATAAAATCGTTAGAGGTTCCGACAACTGCGACGCTAAATGGCGCCGTATCTGCCCCGCGAGTAAAAAACCAGCTATTGGGCGTGGGGTACCAAAACGCCATGGGCAGAAACTGTCCGCCGTTTGGAGTAACAGCTCCTAAAGCCGTGTTTTCTTTGAGATTGAGCCTGTATTCGACCGTCGCGGTCAATGGAGCATTGGGAGCGATCGATCCGAACCGTACGGCAATTCGCTGTAGGCTGGTCGCGGTATTTATCTTTTCTTCGCTCTTTCCAAAATCCACAACCGAATCATTGATCCGCACGGCCGTAACTTCAGCAAGAGTGGAGATTCGGAGTGTTAAAGAACCAGCCGGAGCACTTGAAACATTTTTGAGGCTCAATACGGCCTTAACCCCTACGATTCTCATTTTGGCATCCTGCGGCAACATGGCGACGATGTCGTACTTTTGAACACGCCAGGTCGCGTTAGCACCGACCTGAGTAAAAGCCACCGTTCCCAACCCCGAAAACAAGATCACAGCAAAAATCGTCGTAAGTAAAGATCTAATTATCATTTGAAAGTATATTACTGATCGCCCGCGACCTGTTCCTCAAATTTCCTGGGCAGCGCGATCTTGCCGTGTTCGGCATAGACTTGCGTTC
>JAYVDQ010000023.1:0-3237 GCA_043749325.1 Chloracidobacterium sp.
GAAACAGCCGGGGATGTTTACGAGAAGCGTACCGAGTGGAATGTTCGCGAGCAAGTTCGCCGTCCAAGAGACAACTAAGAACCGCGCTATACATCCGACCATACCACCGAGACCAACAAATAAAATATTCCTACTCATAGTGCTTTCTCCAGAGTAGGCGTCATCAGCTAGTTGTTAGCGGTTGGTTCGGGAAGACACCATTTCCCGTTAGATTCTTTTCAGTTTGTCATACTGGCCGTGAGCACGTCAACACTTTACACAGAGAAACGGTTTCGTTCACTCGATCATTGAAACAGGGTGGATTTCTGCCCATCCGTTGTGTGAGTCGATCACATAAGAGCCCGTTACTTTTACCGCGTCGCCAACTTTAGGGAGATGAACTTCGTTGGTGTAACCGTCGCACGTGCCACGAACCTTTTTGTCTGTAATGGGGTTCGCGCAGACTATCTCGACAACCAGGTCACCGTGTTTTTGCTTCCCGTTTTTCTTGTTGATCAGGTCGTCTTGACCCGCGTCCAGCTTTAGCAGCAGATGCGTGTCACCATCTTCGTTCTGACCGATCTCCTCGACGATACCGGTTACGGTTTTACACGTCGCTACAACTTCCAGCCGGGACGGGTCGTAAACGCGCTGCCATAGATCGGCTCGACACTCGGGATTTGTCTTCGCCGTGTCCGGCTGATTTGAAGCCGGGCTTTGCGTCGCTGGTTTCTTCGGGGCATCCTTACTCGCCTTTTTGTCGGTCGAACAGGAAAAAGAAAAGGTGAGGAGTATAATAAAGGTGATCGAGCGGAAATGGCGGGGATCTAATTTCATAAAAACATTATCGCTGACAGAGGTGTAGAGTGAGGAAAATCAAAACAGCATTGTTTATCGTTGGCATTTCGGGATTCTTAGGACTTGCTTTGCCGTTGGACGCTCCTCAGGCACAAACACCCCGGACCTCAGGCAAACGTTATGAGATCGACACAGCACGAAGCAAATTTATGGTCCACGCATACCGGGGCGGGCTAGCGTGGTTCAAGGGGCATGATCACCTGATTGCTGTCCGTGATTTCACCGGCGTAGCCGAGCTTTCGCTTGATGCTGTGAACGCAGCGTCACTGCAAATGACCATTCGAGCCGACTCTTTGGAAGAGACGAGCGATGTCTTCACCCCACAGCAAAAAGGGATCATCAACGGCGAACTGAAAGAGATCGTTCTCGAAACCGCGAAATACCCCGAGATCACATTTACAAGTACGGATGTTATCGGAGTCGTCAGGAACGGTCAGGTCGATGTAATGATCGGCGGCGATATAACACTTCACGGCGTGACGAAACATATCGTCATACCAGCCACGATATCGGTAGAGACCGGATCGATCCATGCGAAGGGCGAGTTCGACATTGATCGTTCGAAGTTTAACGTAAAAGCGACGAGCGCATTTCACGGCTGGGTGAGGATAAAAAACAAACTCAAGTTTACCTTCGATATCGTTTGTAGATCGGCTTGATGCTTTGTGCAAAGCTTACTGAAATTAAGGTCGGTTTGCCCAGGCAGCTGACGATGTGTTAAAAGTAATTTGAATGGGTACAAGCTCAATCAAGGCACGGGGTAGGTTACGGGCACGCGGGTATAGGTTCGCGACCCTTCTTCTGTTTTTCTACCTGATGTTGAGCCTGACCGTTTTTGAGTACTACGGTGGCAACCCTGACTTAGGTATAAGTTCGTACACAGCGACCCCTGTCACGGCGTCGCGTACCACCACTACTTCACCCGACTCTGTGGGATTCCCTCTCCCCACAAACTCAGATCAAGGTGAGTCTCAACTACCCGATGGGGACGATTGCCTCGCGTCGTGCACTCACTCTATCGCGGGTGTCTTTGCGGTTGAGCTGTTTGAGCCATCTATTGTAACCCCTGTCGCGAGTGAAAACTTACGTGACTGGTTACCGGATCCGCATCCCGCGTCGTTTTATCGACCCCCGCGCGCCGTCTAATTCCTACTGAAGCGGAGCCTTCTCTAATCGCGTCGATTATTACCGACCGTTCAGGAGAAGAGTTCCTTCCTCCTCAACACTAAACAAGGATCTCGCGTGATGTACGTGTACACGCGCAGGAAGCAGATCGTTACTTTCGGCTTTCTTGCGCTGACTTTTTTCATAAACGGCTCGACACCGATGCTACGCGGTCAATCAGCCAGTTCGAGTGCTCCGACGCCCGCATCTGGTCCCGTGTCTGTCTCCAGCACTCTTCCTCAGTCCATGGCGAGTTCGGGCCTGGCTGAATTCTACGATGCTCAGGTCGGTCTATCATTGGCTGATCTTGTAAAACGGGCACTATCCGCTAACGGTGAGTTACTCGCCGCGCGACTTGAGATCGAAAAGGCCCGCGCCCGACTGACGCAGGCTCGTCTCCGGCCGAATCCCACTTTGGACCTAGAAAAGACCACGGGCCGTTTTACGGGGTCGGCGGGAGAGGGAGACTTAAGCGTTGGGGCGACGCTGCCCCTCGAGGTTTTCGGTCAACGCGGCAGCAGGATGAGAGTGGCCGAGATTGACATTGCCGCACGGGAAGCCGATATCGCCAACCGTGAGCGCCAGCTTACGGCCGACCTGTTGGCGAACTTTGCCGAGGCAATAGCCGCCCTCCAGGGACTCAAAATAACTGAAGGCCTGCTGGGTCTTGATTTAGAGACGGCTCGTTTTGTTCAGATCCGTGTGAATGAGGGCGAGTCGCCGCCGCTAGAGCTGAGCCTCCTGCAGGTGGAAGTGGAACGCCTGCGTGCGGGCCAGGCCCTGTCGGAAGGAAAGCTCAACGCATCCTTGACGAAGCTCAAGCTCCTTTCGGGAATGCCGCTGGAGCAACCTCTGCGATTGCGTGAACAGATCGACACGCTAGTCATGCCGCCCGCGCCTCAAACCGCAGAAGCGGCGATCGACCTCGCTCTGATCCATCGGGCTGATATTCGCATGGCAGAACTCGAAGAAGAATTGGCGAACGCCGGGCTCCGGCTTATTCGCGCCAACAGCAAGCCGGATCTATCAGCAACGACCCGCTACACCCAAGCGACGTCGCAGCTTCCGATTCCTAACTTCGGGGATGTCGCAGACCGGACAAAGACCCTTACGTTCGGAATATCGATCGGTTTGCCTATCTTCAATCGAAATCAGGGCTCGAAAGCGGAGGCCGCGATCGCTATCCGCCAGGCCCACGAACGCCGCGTTTTCGCTGGCGCCGTAGTTCGCGCGGAG
>JAYVDQ010000024.1:0-5464 GCA_043749325.1 Chloracidobacterium sp.
CGACGTAATTGTCGAGCAGGTGTCGGCAAACGCGAATTGGAATAACCAGAACGCCAGAAAGGCGATGCCGGTGCTTTCGTATGTGGTCGGAATTCCCTGGAGGAAGAACCAATTAAGCCCGATAAAGCCATTTCCGTGGCTAAACATGAAGGCAAACCCGATGGCAAAGAAAAGCAGGCCGCAAAGGCATGTATCGACGATACATTCCATCAACACATTTACCGTCTCACGCGCTCGGGAAAAACCGGCCTCAAGCATAGTAAAGCCGACCTGCATCCCGAAAACCAAAAACGCGGCTATTAATGTCCAGATCGTATTGATCGGATTTACAATGTCGGAGCCCTGCAGCGTCGGCGCATCACCATCGGCCGCGAGGGTTTTGGCACCGAGGCCGACCATTTCCGGAAACACTATTCCTATTCCCACCAGCAAAAGCGCTACACCGATAAACTTTCCGGCCAGCAGTATAAGGCCGTATTTGCGCCATTGCGGATCATTCAGGCGAACACGCAAACGCGTCAGCTTGGACACAAAAGACAGTCGGGATGCAGATGGCATAAAATTTTGGTTGTATTTTCTGGTCATCAATTGGCTCCTCAAACGAAAATCGAACTTGTGAAACATTTTTCACAAGGTAAGTGCAATTAATATGCCAGACCGGAAAAGTGGGCTACGATAACGTCATGAACACGCCCGGAGGATTTGTAAACTGTTCCGGTATTAATCGTTTAGGTCGAGAGCGGCGATTTGATAGCGTGACAAATTTGATAGGATAAAAAATTGAGGCTTCCGTGATTACAACAATTATGTAAGAACGACTACGGCGAAACTACATTTACGTAGGAAGTGGAAATGGGTGATCTGGATTCACGAAAAGGGAGTTTTCGGTGAGAACGTACGAGGGTTCGGGCTGGAATTGGCGCATAGAAAAGGGCCGGGAGACAATCTCCCCGCCCTTTGTGATTTACGCTTCTGCAAATGCAGGCGGCAACTTAAAGATCGTCATCCTCGACCTCGATCTTCATTGCTTCGTCTATATCGAATACCTCGACGTTTTCGTCACCAATGATACCATCGACATCGTCGATATCTTCATCAAAATCGACTTCCTCGACATCCGGCATCGGCGTTGTGACCGGAAGATCGATGCCGCCGCGGATGAAATCGCCCATCTCGTCAAATTCGTCCTCCTGCTTCCGGTTCTCGGTAGCATCGTACGCCACTTTGACGTTGCGGTAATACTTCATACCGGTTCCAGCCGGGATGAGGCGTCCCATAATGACGTTTTCCTTGAGGCCGCGTAAGTAATCGATGCGTCCCGAGATTGCGGCTTCGGTCAGCACGCGGGTCGTCTCCTGAAAGCTCGCCGCCGAGATGAACGAATCGGTCGAAAGCGATGCTTTCGTGATTCCCAGCAAGAGCGGTTCACCGACCGATGTCTTGCCGTCTTCGTCAGAAACACGCCGGTTTTCGTCTTCGTAACGGAATCGGTCAACTTGTTCCTCAAGCAGGAATTCGGTATCACCGACTTCCTTGATCTTGACCCAGCGGAGCATCTGGCGAACGATTACCTCGATGTGCTTATCGTTGATGTTAACGCCCTGTAGACGATAGACCTCCTGGATCTCGTTCACGAGGTAATTTTGCAACGCTTCCATACCGAGGACACGCAGGATGTCGTGCGGGTTGAGCGGGCCGTCCATGAGCGGTTCGCCCGAACGGACGCGGTCGTCTTCCTGCACGTTGATGTGCGTACCACGGGGGATATCGTATTCCCGTTCGCTGCCGTCGTCGCCGGTGACGATGATCTTGCGTTTACCCTTTGAGATCGGGCCAAATTTGACGGTTCCGTTGATCTCCGACATCATCGCGGTCTCGCCCGGACGGCGTGCTTCGAAAAGCTCGACGACACGCGGCAGGCCGCCGACAATATCTTTCGTCTTGGTCGTTTCACGCGGGATCTTTGCGATCACATCCCCAGGCTCGATCTCCTGGCCATCCTCAACGATGAGGTTGGCACGGATCGGCATCTGATAGGTTTTTTGAACCTTGTTGCCGCTGCGGATCTCGAGACGCGGCTGATTTTTCTCATCCGAATCTTTTACCACGAGGCGTTTCTGTCCGGTAACCTTATCGATCTCTTCTTCGACCGTCTTGCCTTCTTTAAGGTCCTGATATTTCACGGTTCCCTTGACCTCGGTCAAAATGGCGAACGTGAACGGATCCCATGTCACGAGGATGTCGTCTTCTTTTACTTTCTGTCCATCTTTTACATGAACTTCGGCACCATAGACGACCTTGTAGTGAGCGACCTCGCGGCCGCGTTCGTCAACGAGAGCAAGCTCCGACTGGCGACGCATCGAGACCATTTCACCCTTACGGTTTTTAATGACCTTAAGATCACCAAGGAATTTGACCGTTCCGTCCATCGCGGCGACGTGCTTGGTCTCTTGTTCCAGACGTGCCGTACCACCGACGTGGAAGGTTCTCATGGTCAACTGAGTTCCCGGTTCACCGATGGACTGTGCGGCGATAACGCCCACTGCCTCACCGATCTCGACCGTGTTGCCGGTCGCGAGGTTGCGGCCGTAACATTTGACGCAGATGCCGCGACGCGATTCGCAGGTCAATGCCGAACGGATACGGACCTTTTGGAGACCCGAAAGCTGAACCTGAGAGCCGAGGTCTTCGTCGATCTCGACGTTTGACGCGACGATCACCGTACCGTCAACCGGATCGACGATATCGTCCAGCGAGGTACAGCCGACAATGCGATCACGCAAGGATTCGACCTCTTCACCGTTACGGATGATCGCTTCGGCCCATACTCCGCGCATCGTGCCGCAATCTTCTTCGGAGACAATTACGTCCTGGGCAACGTCAACCAAGCGACGCGTAAGGTAACCCGAATCGGCTGTTTTCAATGCCGTATCGGCCAGACCCTTGCGGGCACCGTGCGTCGAAATAAAGTACTGCAAAACGTCCAGACCTTCGCGGAAATTCGCGAGGATCGGATTTTCGATGATCTCACCAGACGGTTTGGCCATCAGGCCGCGCATACCGGCGAGCTGGCGGATCTGGGCGTCCGAACCACGAGCGCCGGAATCGGCCATCACGAGGATCGGGTTCAATTCTTTGCGTTCCTTTTCACGGGTGTGCATAGCCTTGAACATCTCTTTCGCGACGTGGTCGGTAACGTCAGACCAAATAGCCGTAACCTTGTTGGTCCGCTCAAGATCGGTCATCGTCGCGTCTTCGAATTGTTTGCGAAGTTTTTCGACTTCCTTGAGGGCTTTTTCGATAATGCCCTTTTTGCTCGGCGGCGTGACCATATCGTCGATGCCGATCGATACGCCGGCCAGCGTCGCGTACAGGAAGCCCATCGTCTTAAGGTCGTCGAGCAGCATAACCGTCTGGTCGTGACCAAGCCGGAGATGGCAAAATGTAACGAGTGCCTGCAAGCCCTTTTTCTTCAAAACGCCGTTAACGAACGGCAATCCGTCACGCGTCAGACGCTCATTGAAAATCGCCCTTCCGACGGTCGTGTCGATGACCTGATCGAGACCCTCGCGAACGGTCGCACGCATAACGTCCTGATTATTGTGCTCCATGTTGAGGTCGATCAGATCGCCCTTCCAACGCAGGCGGATCTTTGTCTGTGTTTCAACCAAACCGGCGTCGAGTGCGAGCAGAACATCGTCAATCGACGCAAAAGCCTTGTTCTCCCCGCGCATCTCGTCGCGGGCGAGCGTCAGGTAATAACATCCGAGGACGATATCCTGCGACGGAACCGCGATCGGTTGGCCCGATGCCGGCGAAAGCAAATTGTTCGATGCAAGCATCAAAACGCTGGCTTCGATCTGAGCTTCGGGCGAAAGCGGGATATGAACGGCCATCTGATCGCCGTCGAAATCGGCGTTGAACGCCGAGCAGACGAGCGGATGGATCTTGATCGCCTTACCCTCGACCAATACCGGCTCAAAGGCCTGGATACCAAGACGGTGAAGCGTCGGGGCACGGTTTAGCAGAACCGGATGCTCGCGGATCACGTCTTCGAGAATATCCCAGACGATCGGCTCCTGACGTTCGACCATTTCGCGGGCCTGCTTGATGGTCGCGGCATGGGCGTCTTTTTCCAATTTATTATAAATAAATGGCTTGAATAGCTCTAAGGCCATCTTCTTCGGCAAGCCGCACTGGTGGAGTTTCAATTCCGGACCGACGACGATGACCGAACGTCCAGAATAATCGACACGCTTGCCAAGCAGATTCTGACGAAAACGTCCCTGCTTGCCCTTGAGAGTTCCGGACAGCGATTTCAGCGGACGATTGTTGGCTCCGCGAAGCACGCGGCCGCGGCGTCCGTTGTCAAAGAGAGCATCGACCGCCTCTTGCAACATGCGTTTTTCGTTACGAACGATAACCTCAGGAGCGTGCAGTTCGATCAGCTTTTTCAAACGGTTGTTTCGGTTGATCACGCGACGATAGAGGTCGTTAAGATCCGATGTCGCAAAACGTCCACCGTCCAGCGGCACGAGCGGGCGAAGCTCGGGCGGAATAACCGGGATCACGTCGAGGATCATCCACATCGGGTTGTTGCCCGAACGCAGGAACGAATTTGAAACTTTCAAACGCTTGGAATACTTGAGCTTTTTCTGCTGCGACGTCTCTTCGCGCATCTTCGCACGAAGCTCATCAACCAGTTCCGCGATGTTGATCTGTTGGAGCAGGTCTTTGATCGCCTCGGCACCCATTTTCGCGACGAACTGATTTGGATAATCCCGCGTCAATTCGCGAAAACGCTCGTCCGTCAGAAGATCTTTTTGCTTCAGATCCGGTACGTCGCCCTCATCGACGACGATGTAGGTCTCGAAATAGAGGATTTTTTCGAGATCGCGAAGCGTTATGTCGAGCAGATGGCCGATACGCGACGGCAATCCTTTAAAGAACCACACGTGCGAGCAGGGCGAAGCCAGCTCGATATGGCCGAGCCGCTCACGGCGAACCTTGGACTGCGTGACCTCGACGCCGCATTTATCGCAGATCACGCCACGATGTTTCATCCGCTTATATTTTCCGCAGAGACACTCCCAGTCGGAGACCGGGCCGAAGATGCGGGCACAAAACAGCCCGTCGCGCTCCGGTTTGAACGTCCGGTAGTTGATCGTTTCCGGCTTGGTGACCTCGCCGTGCGACCATGACCGTATCTTTTCGGGTGACGCGAGGCTGATGCGGATCGCTTCGTAATTTGTGGTCAATTGTGTCTTGTTATCGTTATTAAATCGAAACATTTTTTCTCCAAAACTAAGTCCAAGGTCCAAGGTCCAAGGTCCAAGGTCGTTCGTCTTTCGACTTTGGACCTTGGACTCGCAACTTTGAACTCAATTAGTCAACTCCAACGAGAGCGTCAACGCCTGCAATGATCTCTTCCGGATCGATCTCATCCTCCTGGATAAGCTCGACA
>JAYVDQ010000025.1:0-9079 GCA_043749325.1 Chloracidobacterium sp.
TTGAAAAGTTTGGCCGCATTGATGCCGTAGTTAACAATGCGGGTTTCGCGGTTGTCGGCCCTTTCGAAGCGGCGGAACGGAGTGAGATCGAGCGACAGATAAACACAAATGTTTACGGCGTGATGAATGTTTGCCGCGAGATCTTACCGTATTTTCGCGAGCAAAAAAGAGGCATAATCGTTAACGTTGCGTCGATGGGCGGGCGTCTGACGTTTCCGCTGTACAGCATTTATCACGCGTCAAAATGGGCTCTCGAAGGCTTTAGCGAGGCGTTGCAGTATGAGGTCAAAGATTTTGGAATTAAGATAAAGATCATCGAGCCGGGCCCGATCAGGACCGATTTTTACGAGCGCTCGATGAGTATTTCGAAAAAAGAAGGGCTCACGGCCTACGACAATTTCGTCGCCCGTGCGATGCCAAATCTTCAAAAAGCAGGTGAGACGGGGCCCGATGGTTCGGTCGTCGCTCAGGTCATTTACGACTCGGTTTCAGATGATTCGTGGAAGATGCGCTATCCGGTCAATTCGCGTGCGATACTAATCGCTCGCCGTTTTTTGCCTGACAGCCTGTTTTTACCTCTCATCAAAAAGGCTGTTTTAAGGTAGTAAAAAAAACAAAAACGTGTAAGAATATCTCCTAGATTTTGAAACGCCCATCTTATTTATCGAGTTCCCCGGAACTGAGCGACGTTTCCGAAGATTTACACGCGCTTTGAAATAGGGAGTCTCCGATGAAGATTTTATTATACAACCCGGATAATGGCATCACGCGGAATTTCATGCCGCATCTTTGGATGTTTCTGCTCCAATCGCTGACGCCGCCGGAGCATGAGGTAATCCTCATCGACGGCAACGCCAAGGCGATGACGCGGCCCGAGCTTGTCCAATTCTGTAAGGACGAGAACATCGGCTTGGTTGGAATCGGGGCCATGACGCGCATGGTCGCGCGTGCTTATCTTGTCGCCGATGCCCTGAGAGAAGCGGGATTTAAGGTCGTGATGGGCGGCCCCCATGTGACCGAATGCCCCGACGAAGCTCTTGGCAAAGACGGTGGCCCGCGACATGCCGACGCCATCGCTCTCGGCGAGGCTGACGAAACCTGGCCGCTGATGGTCGCTGATGCCGCGCGCGGCGAGCTAAAAGAGATCTACGTGCCCGAGATCGATCCGCACGGCAATGACAAAAAGCCGAATCTCCAGCCATATCCGCATATTCCATGGGAATCGCTGGATCTCGATCAATTCAGCCTCGTGCCGAAGTTTTTTCAGCCTTTTTTGTCGAGAATGGGCGCGGGATGGGGTAAATTCTTCGTCGTTCCGATCGAGACTGGACGCGGCTGCCCGTACGGCTGCGAATTTTGTACCGTCACCGGGTTTTTTGGCGATTCGATCCGTTTCCGAACCAATGAAAGTGTTGTCGAAGAGCTTTTGCGGCTAAAGGCCCGTGCAAAAGAAGAACGGGGCCAGATGGCGATTTTCTTTATCGACGATAATCTTGCGATCAACAAAAAGCGTTTGAAATCACTGCTTCGCGACATGATCGCGGCGGATGCCACTCTACCGTGGGTGGCCCAGATCAGCGCAAATCTGCTCGAGGACGAAGAATTGGTCGACCTCATCGCTCAGGCTGGTGCGAAATGGATATTCATCGGGATGGAATCGATCGATCCCGCTAACATGGCGGACGTCAACAAGACATTCTCAAAGCCCGCAAACTACCCCGCAGTACTCGAAGGGCTTCGCAAACGCAATATCTACGCGATCACCTCGTTTATCTTCGGCATGGACAACGACACGACCGGTGTCGCCAACCGAACGGTTGATGAGATCGAAAGCTGGGCCCCGGGCCTGCCTGTTTTTGGACAGTTGACGCCGTTTCCCGCAACGCCGCTTTACACCCGTCTTGAAAAAGCCGGACGGCTCAAGCGGCCAAAGCACTGGCTCGATTTTGCTCCCTTCGTGATGGCCCACGATCCGCTAAAAATGACGATCGAGGACGCCAAAAAGGAAACATTCGACGCCTGGTCACGTTCCTACAGCCCCGAACGAAACCTGCAAGCAATAGAGCAGATCCGCGAGGCCCCGATCGAAACGCGCATCGGCCACATCGTCGCGCGGCTGTTTTTCCGAGGCATATATTTCCCGCAGATGAGCAAATGGGCATGGGTCAGGCTCCTCTATGACAACCGCCGTCCGATCATCGGCCTCACCCGCGAAGGCATTCGCACCTGGCGTGCCGCCCGCAAACGCCAGCGCCGCGAGGTCCAGGCAGTTCATACCGTCCAATAGACACCTGAACTAAATTGGACATTCCGCGTGTCCCACTGTTCTCCAGTTTTGAGTTTCACCTTCAGGTGGCCACCGGTTAGTAATACGCCAGCTAAAGCTGGAACTCAAAACTTTTGTCCCATGTCCGATTTTCTATGTAAACCTATTTTAGGACAAGCCATTATGCATTGCGTCAGTTTTCAAAGAGCCGACCTCTACAAAGTTTCTTGAATTTTGCATTTTGCATTTAATAAGTTGTGCCCTGTGCATTCTGAATTGCGCATTGTCAAACATCATGGGCCGGGCGTTTCCGGTCATTATGCCGGGCGACACAAAGCACCTACTAGGCAATAATATATCGGTGAATTCACGTAGTAAGTGCAACTTTTCCAGAGACGTTTCATCCCCCAGCACTCATATTATTTAACAATTTCGTTACCTCGTCAGGCGTATTCCTCTAAACCATAACGGATTGAATAGCTAATTTCGACTAAAAACCAAAAAAATTTTATTTGAGTGAGCGCTTTTGACATTTTTTCTCGCCCTATATATCGAAAAGCACTTTCGAAGGAGATGGCAAAAATGAAAAACATAGCGAAGTTTGGAGCTTTGATGCGGCCAACGGGCCGACGGGCGTTCTATCTGGCCACCGTTATCACCGGATTAGGCATGGTGAGTCTGTTCCTTTACCAGCCGTCCGCCCAGATGCAGGGCGACGACCGCAATTTCAACGACACTTTTGCCACCGCCCCGCAAACCGCGTCGCCCGGTCAAATTGGCGCTAAGCAGCCGGCCCTTCTTGCCGCCAATCGCGGAGCTCCTTACGTTAGTCTGAGAAATGGCCAGGATTTGACCACCAGATACGTTGGCGATTCACCGTTCGCGGATGCTCTACGAGCTAAACAAGTGCAACCTTTGACGCTTACGTCGGGCGATTTTGATGAAGACGGGATGCCTGACCTGATTGGCGGCTATGGAATGTTCGACGGAGGAGGCGGCATCACGCTGCAGCGTGGCAATGTACAGGCGTTATGGCCTTACGGAGAGGCGGTTCACGAGGGAACGCCACCTGCATTTCTTTCGGACGCGTTCGTCGTCTCTTTACAGGAAGCGCCTGATTTCCTGGGCGCGGGCGACTTCAATTCTGATGGTCATTGGGATATAGTTGCGGCGAAACGCGGGGGGAACTCGCTTTACTTCTTGGCCGGCGATGGTCACGGGGGATTTGGAGAGTCGCAACGCATAGAGCTGTCGGGCAAAGTAACCGCGTTCACAACCGGCGAGATCAATCGAGCAGACGGATTGACGGATATAGTCGTTGGCGTGGTAGGCGAGAGTGGCGCCTGCGTCCTCGTATTTGAATCGCCGAATGGCGCATTGCGCGACGATCCTGAAATGTTCCCACTGCCGTCGGCAGCGATATCGCTCGTGTTGGGCCAACTTGACACTGATTCGATGAACGACTTGGGCGTGGCCGCCGGACACGAGTTATTGACTGTTCACGGGCGCGACAGAAAATTGACACTTGACCAATCGGACCAGGATAAGGTCGAAGCGGCAAAAGTGACGCTGCAACATTTCCCGTTCTCGTTAATGGCGTTGGCAGTCGGAACCTTCACGAGCGCAGGGCAGGATCTCGCATTGCTCGGCGACGATGGCCGATTGCATATCCTGGAACGCTTTGTCGCTGAGCAAGAAACAAACAGTTCCTTTGCCGCCGCAATTGAGCCTGCGACGCCGGGCCGGCTGGGAGACGGCCTTGCGGCTCAACGATCGGCGGCTTTTTCGCTGGATCAGGCTAAGCAAGCGAATAGAGGCAGCAAGTCCTCATCAAGTTCTGCCAGGAATTTTTCAAGGACCAGCCAGCAGGGCAAAGGTGCGTGGGTAATCCGTGGCGCAGTTGGCGTGCCTTCTTTATCGCGACTGGGGAACCGGTCACAGGACCAACCTGCGCCGCAACTTGTACCCATGCACGTATCGGCTTCGCCGCATGACGACTTAATTATTGTAGATGCCGCTACTAGTCAGTTACAGATCATCTCTGACGCGGCGACAAATGCCGGAAGTAAAAGCTCCAACCCAAGCGGCGTCCCTCCGAAAATGACCATTGCCGCAACGCTGGATTTGGCTGACGGCACCCCTGCGGCAGTGTTGCCGATGCGTTTGAATCCCGATCCTTTGAGTGATCTGGTAGTGCTGCAGAGCGGAAAATCAGAACCGACTGTGCTTGAGACTGTGGCCGCTATCTTCACCGTCACCAACACGAGCGACAGTGGACTCGGCTCGTTGCGTCGGGCAATGACTGACGCTGACGCTGCGAACGTCGCATCAAGCATCGTCTTCAATATCCCAAACTCCGATCCAAATCGCGATCCAGTCACCGGCGTGTTCACGATCAAGCCGATCGGCGACCCCAGCGGTTTTACCGCGCTTCCGGGTGTGTTTGTGCCTGTAACGATCGACGGCTATACACAACCCGGCGCGAGTCCGAATACCCTGGCTGGCGGTGATAACGCGGTCCTTTTAATAGAACTCAATGGAGCGAACGCCGGACTGGGTCCGAGCGGATTTTCGATTTTCCCTGGTGCCGCGGGCCAGACGATCCGCGGAATCGTCATCAACGGATTTCATGGGAAACCGGATGGGGCTTTGGTGAGGGGCGGCTTCGGAGTCGATATAGAGGGCAGCAACAGCTTCATCGAAGGCAATTTTATGGGAACGAACGCCGCGGGAACGGTCAGCAAGCAAAACCAAACCGGCATCGCATCATTTGCCTCCTCAGTCGGAGGCATAACCGACATGGTTGGCGGCACGACGCCACAGGCACGCAATCTGCTTTCAGGAAATCTCTTCGGAGGCTTTGGGGCAGCCACCAGAACGCTACCCAACAGATTCTTTGTCCAGGGCAACTTCATAGGGACCGATGTTAGCGGAAAGCTCTCGTTGCGAAATGATGGGGGCGGAACCTTCGTCGATGGATTGAATCTGGTTATCGGTGGAACCACTGCCGGCGCGCGCAACGTGATCTCTGGAAACGGTGGGAGCAACGTCGATATCAATACACCACCCGGAAATTCCGGGGCCGAAGCAAATCTGATTCAGGGCAACTTCATCGGAACCGATGTCACGGGCACCGCCTCCATTTTTCAAGCCGCCGCGAATGCGGGCGCGAGCATAGCTGGATTTAATACTAAGACTAACACCATCGGAGGCACCACGCCATCAGCGCGCAATATCATCGCCGGAAATTTTGGTGATGGGGTGCAGGTGTTCGGTTTCACCACCGGCGACCTCATACAGGGAAACTATATTGGTTTGGACGTTTCGGGTGCGAGCGGATTACCAAACAGTAGAAGCGGAATCTCGAATGTGACAATGTCGGCCAACGGTGGTTTCCCTGTTCCGGGATTCAACACAACAATCGGCGGTACGACGCCGGGGGCGGGGAATGTAATTTCGGCGAACGCCGGAAACGGGATCGTCTTCGGCGGCATCTCGCAAAATCTGGCGTGTTCGGTTCTGGGAAATTTCATTGGTACGGATGCGGCCGGAGTCAGCAATCTCGGAAACGGGGGTAATGGAATTTTTCTCAATGATGGAAAGGCGCGAGTCAATATCGGCGGCACGCTGACACTGGCCCGGAATGTGATCGCCTTCAATCTTAATAACGGAGTGGTGATGGCCCCGGGCACACCGCCAGCCAGTCCGCCGTCGGACTTCGGTCAGTTCAACTCAGTGACCGGCAACGCAATTTTCTCTAATGGAACCACGGGCGTGCGAATAATCGCTGGAAATAATAATCCTATCAGCCGCAACTCGATTTACTCGAACACCGCCCTTGGCATAGACCTGGATACCTTCGGACCCAATGTTAACAGCGCGTGTAATGCAAGCATCAACGGCGCGAATAAACTTCAGAATGCTCCGGTCCTGACAGCGGGAAGCAGCGCCACCACATTTATCTCCGCGACAGCGACCGATCCGAGCGGAAACACATCCGAGTTTTCGAACTGCGTGCCTGCGAATCTCAGCGGCAATATTTTGACTGCCTCGGGGACATTCGATAGCAAACCGAACACAACTTATACAATCGAGTTTTTCAAAAATGACTCGTGCGACGCGGCGGGTTTTGGCGAGGGTAAGAGTTTTATTATTTCGACAACTGCGACAACCGGAGCGGATTGCAAAGCAAATATCAACCTCACCGGCGATTTGGCAAAAGCAGACATGAGCACAACGCTTACCTCCCAGTTTGGATTTCCGCAGGGAACTGTCGGCAACAACTTCGTCTTTGCCAGCGTGGTTACCAACAACGGCACAACTCCCGCCACGAACGTCACATACACCGACAACCTGCCCGGCGGATTCACGTTTGTTTCGGCGACAACGACCCAGGGAGCCTGCTCGGCGACTGGGAACAACGTGGCGTGTAATCTCGGGACAATGCTGTCGGGAGCGACCGCGAACATCACTGTCACAGCCCTTGTGACCGCGACCGGAACTCTTTCGAATACCGCCAGCGTCGCAGCGACCGAGGCCGATCCCAACGCTGCAAATAACAGCGCCACGTTCAATGTTACGAGTAGTTATCCGCCTGTCGGACTCGACAGTTTCAATCCGCCCTCGGTGGTGGTCAATAGCCCCGACACCACGATTACTGTCATAGGAATAGGGTTTCTTGCCAACATTACGACAGTTAGATTCAATGGTACGCTGCTTACCACCACATTTGTACCCAGCCAGCAATGCACAGGTGGGGCCGCTGGTAACCCCAACTGTCGCGGGCTACAGATAACCGTCCCCGCTTCTCTTTTGACCACCGTCAGCAATCCGCTGGTAACTGTAACGAATCCCACACCTGGCGGGGGTTCTTCATCACTGGCCTTTCCTATCACGGCGCCTCCAACACCGACGCTGGGTATATATCCGGCGACGACAATTGGTTTGAGCAGTAATGCGGTGATCACGCCGGGGGCGGCGCCGACCGGTGCGACGAGCATTAATGTTTCGACCACGGCGGGCTTTAATGGCAAATTTGAAGCAAACACGGCGACGGGCGTCGTGCGTGTGACGAATGCTCATCCGGCAAGGATACCGCCGGGAGCATACACGGTCACGGTCAGGGCATTTGGGCCGGGTGGCATGGCGACGCGGACGTTTATGCTGACAGTGACGAACGGTACGGCATGTACGGGAATATCGGGATTCACTTCACCGGCCTCGCCGGAAGTTACGGTTGGCAGTTTTCCTGAATCAGTAGCGATCGGAGATTTCAATGGCGATGGCATACAGGACCTTGCCGTGGCTAACTCGGGTATAAGTTCAAACAGCGTCTCGATCCGTTTGGGAAACGGCACCGGGGGATTCACTTCGCCGGCCACGCCTCAAGTTGCGGTTGGCACTGCTCCTGTCTCGGTAGCGATCGGAGATTTCAATGGCGATGGCATACAGGACTTGGCCGCGGCTAACATTAATTCAAACAACGTCTCGATCCGTTTGGGAAATGGCAGCGGTGGGTTCACTTCGCCGGCCGTGCCTGAAGTTGCGGTTGGCACCTCCCCTCGATCAGTGGCGATTGGAGATTTCAATGGCGATGGCATACAGGACTTTGCAACGGCTAACCTTAATTCAAACCACGTCTCGATCCGTTTGGGAAATGGCAGCGGAGGTTTCACTTCGCCGCCCACGCCGGAAGTTACGGTTGGCACTCGCCCTCTCTCGGTCGCGATCGGAGATTTCAATGGCGATGGCATACAGGACTTTGCAACGGCTAATCAGACGGCAAACAACGTCTCGATCCGTTTGGGAAATGGCGCCGGGGGATTCACTTCGCCGGTCACGCCTGAAGTTGCGGTTGCCAGTAATCCTAGATCAGTAGCAATCGGAGATTTCAATGGCGATGGCATCCAGGACTTCGCTGCGGTTAACCAGAGTTCAAACAGCGTCTCGATCCGTGTGGGAAATGGCGCCGGGGGATTCACTTCGCCGGCCACGCCTGAAGTTACGGTTGGCACTGGTCCTTTCTCCGTAGCGATCGGAGATTTCAATGGCGACGGCATACAGGACTTCGCCACGGCTAACCAGTCTTCAAACAACGTCTCGATCCGTTTGGGAAATGGCGCCGGGGGATTCACTTCGCCGGCCACGCCGGAAGTTGCGGTTGGCAGTATTCCTGAATCAGTAGCGATCGGAGATTTCAATGGCGATGGCAGACAGGACTTCGCCGTGGCTAACCCGGGTTCAAACAGCGTCTCCGTGCGTCTCGGCAATTGCGTGGCGTCGACACCAACACCAACTCCGACGCCGACGCCTACTCCAACCCCAACTCCGCCCCCAACACCGACCCCAACTCCTTCACCTACGCCTGCTATTTGCACAACCGTGACCACCACAGCGGATACTGGAGCGGGCAGCTTGCGCGAGGCGATCAACTGCGCCAACGCCACGCCGGGCACGGACACGATCTCTTTCAACATCGCGGGCAGCGGCGTCAAGACGATCTCACCCGCGACCAGCCTGCCAACCATCACCGACCCGGTAATCATCGACGGCTACACGCAGCCGGGAGCCACCGCAAACACACTTGCCGTTGGCGACAACGCGAATCTTCTCATCGTGCTTTCGGGTGCCACGACACCGACCAACACAAACGGCCTCACGCTGAACACAATTAACTCAACGATTCGAGGGCTGGTAATAAGCAATTTCACTGGCTCCGCCATTAACATCCCTGCGGGTGGTAATGGGAACCTGATTGCGGGAAACTTCATCGGCACCAATGCCACGGGCACGGCGGCGGCCGCCAATGGCGGT
>JAYVDQ010000026.1:0-4251 GCA_043749325.1 Chloracidobacterium sp.
ACGCGGAGCGACGCCGGTCGAGGAGCCGCATGATCACTCGGACGAAAACGGTTCGGTCCGCCACGCATCGATCGCGACGTATGGCGATACGATACATTCGTTTATCTCGTACAACGTCAGCAACGGCCATAATTATAACGGCGTTTTCCTGCCCGGATTTATCGAGCAGCGTGTCGCTGGCGACCCAACCGGCATAATGCTGGTCGATCACATCGTCGGCAATGTCGAGCTGGGCAAAATGTCGTACTGGTGCGACTTTTACCGCGATGTAATGGGCTTTTTCCGTTACATAACGTTTGACGACAAAGATATCTCGACCGAGTATTCGGCCCTGATGTCGATCGTCATGTCGGACGGCGGCCACAATATCAAATTCCCGATCAACGAGCCCGCGATCGGCAAAGGGGGCAAATCGCAGATCCAGGAATATATAGAATTTTACCGCGGAGCCGGTGCCCAGCACGTCGCCCTGCTCTGCAAAGACATTCGCCACACGGTCGCCAAGCTAAAAGAGAACGGCATCGAATTCCTGACCGTCCCCGACACCTATTACGACGAACTCCCGAGCCGCGTCGGCGACATTGACGAAGACATCGACGACCTCAAACGCCTCGGCATCCTGGTCGACCGCGACGACGAAGGCTACCTGCTCCAGATCTTTACCAAACCGGTCGAGGACCGTCCGACCGTTTTCTACGAGATCCTCCAACGCAAAGGCTGCAAAGGTTTCGGCAAGGGTAACTTCAAGGCGTTGTTCGTTTCCATTGAAGAAGAACAAAGACGTAGAGGAAATCTCTAGCACGTTCGACGGAGAACCTATAATGAAACGAGTCATCGTGATCACAATTTGTTTCGCACTCGCGGTCTTTGTAGCTTCGGCTCAAACTCGTGACATTGGCAACCAAGAAAACTACCGCATATACGACGCGGTGATCGTAAACATGTTTGCGGGCGATAAAGTTACATTTGATACCCAGGAAAAGATAAAACATATAGTCATACGCGACTTGACTACGACCGATTATGCTTCCTGGGATAAGAAAGAGGACTGGAATGAGGTAAAGATTCGGCTCCCCAACCTCTCGGACGATACAATCGCCGATTACGAAGCGAAACTGAAAACCGCGACCAAGCTAAAGCGATCTTTCAAGCTCCGTCTGGAATACTCTTTACTTCCAAAAAAAGATTACGACACTATCTTTAAGAATCGGGGTTACGATGATCTGATGGGTTGTTGGAAGTTATTCTACGAACGTTATCCGGAATCTGGTGGTTATATCTCGCTTTCAAACGTTGGTGTTAACAAAACGGGGAAACAGGCGCTTGTATATTTTGTCCATTCGTGCGGCGGATTGTGCGGCACGGGTAGTTACATTCTTTTGAAAAAAACCGATACTGGCTGGGTTGTAGATACGAAGGCAAGAATTTGGATTTCGTAGATTCATTTTTCTCTGGCCGCGTCCCTTAAAATTCCATCAGATTAGGCTCTAAACTGCACGTATATAATTCGATTGGTGTCGCGTAAGCGCGTACAACCGTTTTGTGCGCGATGAGCGCGAATGACCACCGACAAAACAATTTCAATGTGTGTTAATCTGTGGCTAATTTTCTTATGAATTTGAAATATCAAACAGGTTTCGGAAACGAATTTGCCACAGAGGCGGTCGAGGGAGCTTTGCCCATCGGACAGAATTCACCGCAACGGGCTCCGCTTGGGCTCTATGCCGAGCAGTTTTCGGGAACTGCATTTACGGTGCCGCGTGCTTCGAATCGACGAACCTGGACATATCGGCTGCGTCCCTCAGTGACGCATAAGCCGTTTGAGCAGATCGACAATAAGCTCTTCAAATCCTCGCCGTTTGACGAGGTTTTCACCACGCCGAACCAGCTCCGTTGGGACCCGCTTCCCGTTCCGACCGAGCCGACCGACTTTATTGACGGTATCACGACCGTTGCCGGCAACGGCGATCTATTTGCTCAAACGGGCATCGGCGTCCATATCTATGCCTGCAACAAAGGCATGGGCGAACGTTATTTTTACAATGCCGACGGCGAGATGCTGATTGTGCCGGAAATGGGACGGCTTGGTATCTTGACCGAGCTAGGTGCGTTGCAAGTCGGGCCAGGATCAGTGGCAGTGATACCGCGCGGGCTTAAGTTTCGCGTTGAACCGGCAACCGAAGGTGCGACCAATAGCGCCAATGACTCCGCCAATCCGCAATCCGCAATCCGCAATCCGCAATCAATAGCCCGCGGATATATCTGCGAAAATTACGGCCAGCAATTCCGGCTGCCGGAGCTTGGGCCGATCGGTGCAAACGGGTTGGCGAATTCGCGCGATTTTGAAACGCCGGGTGCGTGGTATGAGGACCTCGAGGGCAAGTTTGAGCTAGTCGCAAAATTTGGGGGCAATCTCTGGTCGTGCGAAATGGACCATTCGCCATTCGACGTTGTCGCGTGGCACGGCAACTACGCCCCGTACAGGTACGACCTGCGCCGCTTTAATACGATCGGCTCGATCTCGTTCGACCATCCCGACCCGTCGATATTTACGGTGCTGACATCGCCATCCGGCGAGCCGGGCGTTGCAAATTGCGATTTTGTCATCTTCCCCGACCGTTGGCTCGTCGCCGAAAATACTTTCCGCCCGCCCTGGTATCATCGCAACTACATGTCTGAATACATGGGTCTCATCTACGGTGCCTACGACGCCAAGGAAGAGGGCTTTCTCCCCGGCGGCGGCTCGCTCCACAACCAAATGTCCGCCCACGGCCCCGACCTCGACGCCTTTGAAAAAGCCTCGAACGCCGACCTTGCACCGCAAAAACTCGATGGCACAATGGCCTTTATGTTCGAATCGCGTTACATCATCCGGCCAACGAAATTTGCAATGGAAACCTCGCAGCTCCAGAGCGAGTATTTTGAGGTGTGGCAGAGGCTGAAGAAGAATTTTAGAAGTTAGATTTTACAAAACCTCTTGACCGACTGTAGCCAGGGGGCTACACTTATTATGATCGAAGTCCGGCAAACCGAAGTCTTCGCCAAATGGCTCGTGGGACTTCGAGACTTGCATGCACGAGGTCGTATCCAAGCCAGGATCGACCGCCTTGAATCGGGGAATGCGGGCGACGCAAAACCCGTAGGAGAAGGTGTTTCAGAAATGAGAATCGATTACTGGCCGGGTTACCGCATCTATTTCGTTTAGCGAGGAGCGGAATTTATCATTCTTCTCGCAGGCGGTGATAAGAGTTCACAATCAAAAGATATTCGAAAGGCCTTGAATCTCGCCAGGAACATTTAATGCATTATGGCAAAGACAAAAACAACACGATATGACGTCGCGGAATATTTGAGAACACCTGAAGAAATGGCTGCCTATCTTGAAGCCTGTCTCGAAGAGGCGAATGGTGATGCAGCCTTTGTCGCTAAGGCCCTTGGTAATATCGCCCGAGCAAGAGGCATGTCACAGGTCGCCCGCGACAGCGGTCTGTCCCGCGAAAGCCTGTACAAGGCGCTTTCTGGTGAGCGAAGCCCAGGCTTCGACACAATTCTTAAAGTCATCGCTGCACTCGGACTGAAACTTCATGCCGAGGCGACCAATATTTGATCGACTGATTCAGTGTTGCTATGTGCTCAAGCCTCGAATACGAGGATTTTGGGGTGTGGCAAAGGCTGAATAAGAATTTTGGGCACAGTTAAGATTGTTACGATGAAATTCGTCTTTCCACAGAACGATTTCGTAAAGGCTCTAGGCCTCTTTGACCATGCTCAATACGAGATGTTCAACGACAAGTTAAATAAGGAACTAGCGGAAAAACTTCATCCTTCGGCCATGGTAAACAGTCTTGACTTCATATCAACCTGGAAAGACTCCGGCGGAAATACTCATGCAACTTTAAAGGGGTTGGTAAGAGTCTTGGGCGATGGCAAAGAAATTGGCGCTGAATTTGTTTGGCTTAAGACTTTGAAGCGTTTTCGAGGAAAGGTGTGGTCATCAGTCGAAATCCCCTCTGATTTACAGCTATTAATGATGGCGCGAGACAGATATCGAAAATCGGACTTCCGGAAAGCCAAAGAATATTTGAATGCAATTCAACAAATGGAAGATCTTCCTCGATCAGCGATTAGGCTTCGGTCGCTAATCGAGAGAAGAATTGAAAGCGAGTGAGACGACAAGACCTTGCAAAAGAGTTGAAATTCATTGCCACACCTGAAAAAGGTGAGGTGTCTGCTTTATTGTTGCGACCCACA
>JAYVDQ010000027.1:0-8908 GCA_043749325.1 Chloracidobacterium sp.
GCCCGACCGTTAGCTTATCCGAATCGCCAAACGGAACCACGACCAGGCCCGGAGGCGGCGTTTCGATCTTGATAACCGCCAGATCCGTATCCGGATCTCCACCAATTACTTTGGCAGGATACGTCTTGCCTCCCCCAAAGCTGACGGTCAGTTTCTGGGCGCCCTCGACGACGTGAAAATTGGTCAGAATATCGCCGTTCGTGTCGATGACCGACCCCGAACCATTGCCTTTGCCTTCCTCGACGTCGCCCCAAAAATCCTGCGTATATGACGTCGTGTTTATAAAGGCGACACCCGGGCTCATAGCCTTATAGACCTCGATATTGTTCGTCTCGTCGGTCACCGCCGACGGATCGGAGATGCCGCGCGGGGCATCTTCGGCAAACGTAATCGGCGAGCTGTTCGTGTTCCAGACTTTGCCGTAATTGTATAAAAGCGCCGTCGCTCCGACAGCGATCAATGCGGATGAAAACCCAAGCAGCAATATCTGCCGCGCTGACATTTGATAAACCGAATTATTTGCCATATCTCTAAACTTCCCTTTCAATAAAGTAACAACTTTTTGATGCCGGATAAAACCGTCAGCGTTGTGTAATTACGAAAAAAAAGGCCAGATGTTTCCCTAAAGAACACCGGGCCGAATAAACATGTATGAAAAAAATCAGACTATGAGAGCAAAAAGCTGGCCGGGCAAGGTACCGAGATCCTGTAAAAATGTATTTGAAACGTACCCGAACGCCGAAAGCCCGGTAAATATATGAATGCCCATCAGCCCTATATAGACAGCCAACGCCACCGCCAAGCCGTAACGAGCCAGCGGCCGGTTGCCCCATCGATACAATACAAGAGCCGCAACAGTCCCGATCGCGATCTTAACGATAAGAAACGGCGCGTTCCCAATATCCAGCAGATCCGCCATCAATTGATTGCTTTCGGTCGCGACCCCGCTTCGCACCCAGACGATAGTCAGCAGGGCGTCCAGTAAATTGAGAGCAAAGAGAAGAACGGTCGGTGCGAATAGATGCATTATTGAGGTTTTCTCCTGCAAAAACTTGTTTAATCTGACTCCTAAATGACTTGACCCCCGGTTTTTACACCGGGGGCCATCCAACATGGAGATTGTGAACTGTCGTCGTCGCTTTGAATATACGTCTAATCGGTCTTGATTTCAAAAAATAACAAATTTTTGTTTGGCGTCTGCAATGGTGATATTCTTAAGCCTATAAACCGGCGTGTTGATGTATTTTTTCTTGCAACGAATTGAGCCCCATTCGACTCAAAACGGATGTTAAATGGCACGGCTTCGAATAGCCATTGACAGTGGCATCAGGAGGAACGAGATTATGAAACGAATTATTGAATACAAAAATATAGCCGCCATTATGGGACTGCTATTATTAATTGGCGCGTCGGACACGTTTGCTCAGAGGCGTAAGCCCGTTTTGCATAGAAAGCCCGGGGTCCATAGACAGGTTGTCACAAAACCGGCTGAACCTTTGTTTACTGTCGGTTCGGGCACGATCATGCGAGTCCGGATGAATCAGACTATCAGCTCAAAAACCGCCACGGTTGGCAGCACATTCACGACTACAGTTACCGAGCCGGTCTATTCGACGAATGGCGTTGTAGTGATACCGACTGGCAGCATCGTAACCGGCCGCGTCAACACCGTCAAACCGGCCTCACAGGGCGGGAATGTCGGCCAGATCGATGCCAGTTTTATCTCCGTCCGCCTGCCTAATGGCCGCAGACATGCGATCAATGGCTCGCTGACCGATCTGACGGACGGCAAGACGATGAGCGATAACGAAGGAACCGCATCCGGCAAGCCAATGGAGCATCGCAAAATCATCTTCATCGGCGGCGGAGCGGCCGGGGGTGCGATACTCGGGGCAATGGTCGGCGGCGGCAAAGCGACCGCGATCGGCGCCATACTCGGAGCCGGCGGCGGCCTTCTCGGCGAGCACTATCTCAAGGGGAAAGAGGCCGAGGTAAAATCCGGCACCCAATTTGGCATCAACCTAAACCAGTCGATCGCCCTTCCGCGATTTACCGAGGCGACGCCGGTAAATCAGTGACAATATCCCAAATGAAGGGACATAAGCCGGAAGCTTCACATGCTTCCGGCTTTTCTTTGTTGTCAGTGGTTGGCGGAGAATGAGAGAATACTTTTCTTTTATCCGTTATGAAGCTTCGTTGGCGATTTGGCATTATTGCAGGGCTCTTTTTGGCCGTTTTTTCGCTGTACCCGCAGTTTAAGATGATCTATCTTCGCGGGGCGGAGTGGAACGGGCATTACGCCTACAACGACATCGACGAGGTCGCCTATGCGTCGTATTTGAAGGCCCTGATCGACGGGCGTCCCCGTAAAAATGATCCATATACCGGCCGCGACGATTCGGCCCAGAATCCGCAACCCGAATCGCTTTTCTCGATACAGTTTGCCGGGCCATACACTATAGCGATACCAGCTCGCGTGCTTGGGATACCAGCCACCTGGGCGATGACGATTTCAGGTGCCGTGGCAGCGTTTCTGACGGCTCTGGCAATTTTCTGGCTTATTGGCATGATAACGGGCGATTCGCTGTATGCGATGGCCGACGCTTTGATCGTTTTGGCCGGAGGCGCTCTTTTTGCCGGCGAAGGCGCCATCGGCGAAATAATAGGGACGAGTTATTCGTATCCGTATTTTCCAGGTTTTCGGCGGTATATCCCGGCGATGGCGTTCCCGGCATTTTTTGCACTGGTTGCCTTGGTTTGGAAAACTGTTAACCGCGAAACCCGCGAAAACAGCGAAAAAGATCCAAGACCCAAGATCGAAGGCCCAAAACTGTTCTTCTCCCCTTCTCCTTTTCTCCTCATCTCCTTGTCTTCCCTCGCTTTCGGCTACACGGTTTTCACGTACTTTTATGTCTGGACGACCGCCGTGGCGTGGCTCGGGTGTTTGGTGCTGTGCTGGCTAGTTGTGAGGCCGGATGGAGTGTGGAAGGACATCAATGCGTTGGTCTTATTGGGCGTAGGGTGCGTTGTGAGCCTCGTGCCATATGTGTACTTGCTATCGCGGCGTTCACATACAATGGACGACGTACAGATGCTCGTCCGAACACACGCGTCGGAGCTGTCGCGTGTGCCGGAGCTAATCAGCTTTGTTGTGCTGGCTGTGATAGCAGGAGCAGTCGCGATAAAAGTATTTTCAATCCGCGATCGCGGAACTCTTTTTGCTCTCTCGCTCGCATTAACGCCGGTTGTCATATTCAACCAGCAGGTCGTCACCGGCCAGTCGCTACAGCCGATACATTACCAGGTGTTTATCGGCAATTATGTAGCCGGACTGGCGGTTGTTGTGACATTTGCGTTGTTCTGGCGGCAAATTGACGGCCGGGAACGTTTTGCCTGGAGGCTTGTACCCACCGGTTTCGCTCTAATCGCGGCAGGCTGGGGCTTTGTTGAGTGTCATTATACTGTGAGGGTTTTAGACGAAGTCAATGTCATTCGCGATCAGGCTCTTCCTGTCGCTCGTCGGCTGACGGATCTCGGCGTCGGCGATGCGGATGTCCATCGACATGTCGTTTTGCATCTCGGCATCGCCGAGGCCGACGATCTGCCGACCATCGCTCCGCAGGCCGTGCTGTGGGCTAGGCACCAGCATGTTTTTGCGGGCGTAACTTGGGAAGAGAACAAGGAGCGGTACTATCAGCAACTTTATTACGAGGGCGTCTCGGCCGATCAACTAGCCGCCCGGATGAAGAGCGGCGACGATTTTGTATCGATGATCGCTCTTTTTGGATGGGGACGTCACACCGACCGCTTGGTAGCCAACTATAGGCCGTTGACATTTGGCGAGATCGACGAAGAGGCCGCGAAGTACGCCGATTACGTTAAAACCTTTGACGCCGTGAAACCCGGAGTCGTTCGGCTCGATTATCTGATCGCACCGAGCGACGGTTTTTATACCGACAACATCGACAAATGGTACGAACGCGACGCCGGAGAAACCTACGGTAAATATGTGCTTTACCGGCTCAAACCGCGACAATAGGTACAAAAAAAGACCGCCTAAGGGCGGTCGAATATGTATTGCTATGGATATTAAAACTATTTAGGCGGCCAAAAGGTCATTCGAAGTTTCGGCAAAAACACGTCTGCCGTTCAAGGCATCGTCGATGATCTCGCGAACGGCGGATGCATCAGGATTAACATCCATACGAGCACAAGCCCGCAGATGTCTGATGATGCCCTCTGCCGCGATATCAACGGCGTCTCCCGCCAACTTCGAAAAACGGCGTGCCTGAATATGGTCTATCTGCAGGACCCTGTCCTGCAATGTCATTGGTCTAGCTGCTGCCACTTTATATTCTCCTTTGTTTCAAAATTAATTCCCTTTTCGGGGGTCGAACCGTTTTACCGCAATCCGAAAACCTGTCGGAACGGCATGAAACATAACGCCATTCCGCAATAACTAAGTTGAAGTCTCCAGCTATCTAGTTGCCGGAAATATGAAAGTTATCGGTCGTTTTCAACTGTACAGAAATGTTAACAAAAAAAAGTACCACTGTCACTACTTTTTTTTCAACATTGTGAATTTCTTCTCAAAACCGGATAAAGTGCAAGAAAGACCGGCAAACCACAAGATTTGCCGGTCCCGAAAAAAACACTCACATTATACGGTATCTTTAGGAAACCGCGTCTTTCATCGCTTTACCGAGACGGAACTTAACCGTCGTCTTCTGGGGGATCTTGATAACAGCCCCGGTTGCTGGGTTGCGGCCGTCGCGGGCCTTGCGGGTTGCCTTGACCAATTTGCCGAATCCGGGCAGCGTGAATTCACCGTTCTTTTTCACTTCGCTGGTAGCGAGTGCGGCCAGAGCGTCGAAAAGCGACTTTACCTCGGTTTTCTTGCTTCCGGTCGAATCGGCCAAGTTGCTGATAATTTCCGTTTGTGTCATACGAGCCATAGTTAAATTAACCTCCAGTTTTGATTGTGATATAAAAACTTCTTCTTAGGGAACGATTCTTGCACGGACAAACGCTCCGGCAATCTAGGGGGAAATGTGACCAGCCATCAAATTTCTGACTGGTCGGGGCGGCAAGATTCGAACTTGCGGCCTCACGGTCCCAAACCGTGCGCACTACCAGGCTGTGCTACGCCCCGTCTGTTTCAACTAAGAAACGATTCCAAGTGTCGAATTCTAAGCCCGAAAACACCGAAGGTCAAGTCAAACCGCGATAAAATCGCGTAAAAACGGGATTATTTGCTCAAAAGCGAGTGCTCGGTGGCTAATTTTCTCTTTAATCGCGCCGGATAGCTCACCAAACGTCATATCGTAACCCTCGGGAATAAACAGCGGATCGTACCCAAAGCCGAGCAATCCTCGCGGAGCGGCCGCGATATTGCCGCGGCAGATACCTTCCGCAGTGTGCAATATATTTCCGAACGGATCGGCAACGGCGATCGCACATACGAAGCAGGCGTTACGCCTGGCATGGCCGATCTCATCCAGCTCGCCAAGCAGTTTCGCCATCTTCTCGTCAAAACCAGTATCCCGGCCGCCGTACCGCGCCGACAGGACACCCGGACGGCCGCCTAAAGCCTCGACCTCAAGCCCCGAGTCATCGGCGAGAGCCGGTAAGCCCGTTTGAATGGCATATCCGTTTGCTTTCAGCCGTGCGTTTTCAACAAAGGTCGCTCCGGTTTCCTCGACCTCGACGATCTGTTCGAAGCTCCCGAGGCTTTGCAAGGCGACCGGCAATCTGCCGAGAAGATCTCGCAACTCGGCGAGTTTTCCCGGATTATTCGTTGCGACAAGCAGCTTTTTTAATGGAGCCGACATATCTAAAACCATTGAAATATAGCGAGGCACTGACTTTTCTATTGCCTTAAAGGTATCAAACGCGGTATAAAATAGGTAGCGGTTTTCCCGCCTCTTACCCAAGTCCTTTGTCCTATCCAGCGAGGAAATTTACGAATTGGCAGCAATAGTGGTCGAAAATCAAGTTGATGCACGTGTAGACGAGATCCCGCCCGATGCCAAACAGCGCGTGTCCAGGGAGAAGCGGCCCATAACGGACGATACCGGTTTGATTACCGAACTCGGCATTTGGTGCTCGGGTCTCGAGAGCTTTCTCGCGGCAGGACATTATTCGTTTGCGGAAACGGACGGCTTACAGCCGGACGTGATAAAGAATTTTAGGCTGATACACTCGGCGCTTCTACGATGCGCCGGCCTCAATTCAACGCTGCTGAGCTTACGTAGTCATCGCGAGCAGCCTGATTCTGTTACGGGACGCGAGCTAAGCGATCTGGGAACCGCATTTCGCGATTCGATCCTCATTGGCGACTGCATGATCCGATCCGGATCGGTGGGCCCGGCCGAGTGGAAAGCCTGGAGCAACACGCTGGGCGACCGGTTCACGCATCTTCCGGTATTTCGTAAATTGATCAGATCGGCCGAGGCAAGCGGCGAGAAGAGCCTGCCCGACCACTTGAAAAAATTAGTCGACAGCGAATCCGCCACTCTTGACCACGCCGAGATTGCCTTGATCCTGCCACGATTTGGAAAGATCCTTAAATGGTTGAGCGTCATCGGCGAAATGCTCGCGGCGGACGAGCCGCTGAAACCCGCATTACTAATCTTTTCAAGCGTGAACGAGCAAGTGCGCGATCTGATCGGCTATATCAACAACCGGCTCGAGCGATTTCCGGACGAGGAAGCCGAGTTGTTCTCTTCGCTTGACGCGGCTTCGTATACGGCTTCGATCGAGTTGAAAAAGGTTTATTCACAGGAGCTGGCGGGGCTTGCGATGCTTCGTCCCTCGCCGACGATATACGCCCGGATGGAAACCGCATATTCCCTCCTTAACGAAGGTTTTCAACAAATACTGTCAGGATTTGCCCGACTGATCGATCCGACGTTGAACAATGGCGACCTTTTCCCCACATTCAAGGTCAAATTTGAGCAATCGGTCATTTTGCGAAAGGATCTTTGGTCACTGATAAGCCTGGTTCAGGCTTCGGAGAGCGATCCGTCCGCTCGAAATTTGGATAAATTAAAAGACTCGATTCGCGCGTTTATGAAAGAAAACGTGCGCTTTCTGTTCTATAAAGACACGGAAACGGTCGAGCGATTCGTCGAGGAGATCCTCGTAACCAAACAAAACAAAGATCTCGTGCCGATCCTGCATCGCTTTGGAGCCTACCTTGAAACGCTGTTTGGCCAGGTAAAGCTGCGAGCCGTCCTGGCAAAACATCCATTTGAAACCAATTAAGTAGTGCACAATCCACAATGAACAATGAGAATTTTGCATTATGCACTTGTCATTGAGAGCGAAGCGTTGCCAGCGGTTTGCGGAACAGCACATCGAAACTTGCCCCTACGCCGACTATTGTCACCAACAACGCCGTCACCAACACCCCGGCCGCCGCCAAAGCCGGGTCGAACTGCCATTCGATCTCCATCAGATATTTGCATACCACGTATGATAGGCTGACCGCAAAGCCCGTCGCGATCACGCCGGCGATCAGGCCGAGCAAACCGTATTCGGAAAACAGGATCGTTGCGAGAGTTCGCCGGTTGGCACCTAGTGTCTTGAGGATCGCATTCTCATAGATGCGCTGAGATTTTGTAAGAGCGACAGATCCGATGAGGATCAGGATGCCGCTTAGCAGCACAAAGCTGCCGACAAACGAGATCGCTATCACGAAATTGCTGACGAGCCGGTCGATCGCGGCAACGATATCGGCCACGTCAAAGATCTGTACGTTTGGAAATTTATCCAGCATTTCGCGCTGCAGCCGCTGACGGTCGGTCGGGGGAGCATGTTTCAGGACGGTCGCCGCATAGCTCTGCGGGGCCGTTTCGAGCGTGCCGGGACGAAATACGAATACAAAAGCGGTACGTGCATTACGAACGTCGATCCGCCTTATATTTGCCACACGGGCCGTAATTTTTCGGCCCGAAATATCGAATGTCATCGAATCACCTGCCGTGACTTTCAGGGTATCCGCCATCGTCTCCTCGACCGAAACTTCCGGGACGTCGCCCGTCGCATCGCCGGGCCACCAATTGCCCGAAACTATGGATTCGTTTTGCTCTATCTTTGGCCGGTATGTGATCGCAAATTCGCGTCCGATCTGCCCCTGCTGCTGCCGGATCTCCTTTTGCTGATAATCGACGGCTTCGCCGTTGACAGACGAGATGCGTGCCCGGACGGTCGGAACCGCCTCGGCTTTTTCACCGATCCGGCCTTCGATTATTTTAATTGCCTCGTCGATCTGGCTTTTTTGAATATCAACAAAAATGAGGCTCGGCAGCCGCTGATTGCGTGTGAAATCAAATTCCCGGACCAGATTGGTCTGCATCGCCTGGACTGCGATAACGACAAATGCGCCAAGTCCTACGGCAAGCAGTATGATCCGCGTCTGGTTCCCTGGACGGTAAAGCGAATTTACCGCCTGCCGCACTGAGAACGAACTCAGCCGCTTAAATTTCTTCAGGAACCATGTGAGGACCGCAGCAGCGACATAGAGCACCAGTCCTGTTCCTGCCAGCCCACCCAGAAAGTAGGCCCCGACCTTGAGCGATCCCGCTTGCCACACCGCAAGACCGAGCATTATTGCCAGGCAGATGGCCCCGAATACCCATTTGGTCCAATCGAGTTTCGATATGTTGACGTTATTTTCGTCGCGGAGCAGCAGCTTTGGCTTGATCGTTCGGATCTGTAATAGCGGCAGGGCCGAGAAAAGGACCGAGATCAAAACGCCCAGCACAACACCCTGCCACGAGGTCGAGATGGTCACTGCGTAACTCATCTTTGCCGGCAGTGCATCGATAAACCTAACCCGCGCAAACCACAATCCGCACTGTGCGAGGAAAACGCCAAAAAAGCTGCCGACGAGCCCAAGCGTCAC
>JAYVDQ010000028.1:0-11496 GCA_043749325.1 Chloracidobacterium sp.
TTTTGCCAAAAACTCGCCTGTGGACGGCGTTTGCAGATGTTTGACCCTGTGAAAAAATCAAAAATTCTACTTTTGTTGATCGTCTTTTGCGGCCTCGGGGCCTCGACGTGGTTTATTGCGGCCAATGATTTGATCGGAAAATTCTTTAATGAGGACGACCCCGATCTGCCGGCGGGAGCCACGATCGACCGTGAGGAATATTTTCGGCTGCGCATGGAACACCTCGACCTGCTTCGAGGCTACGACACGGCCAAACAGGATTCGCGTACGAACTCCATACTCGAAATGGAACATAGCGAGCGGATTCTGGCAGCTAAGAGACAACCTGAAAATCAACCGGATGCCGCCTGGACACCGCTTGGCCCTGCCCCAATACCCGTGAACGGGTCAACCTCTTACAGCGGCCGGGTGTCGGCTATCGCCGTGCATCCCACAAATCCTGATGTCGTTTATGTCGGAACCGCGCAGGGCGGCTTGTACCGCACGCTTAACGGCGGCGCGACATGGACGCCTCTCATGGATAATGCTCTGACTATAGCGATCGGGGCTGTTGCGATCGCTCCGTCTGATCCGACGACGGTCTTTGTTGGTACGGGGGAGGCCGGGCTTTGCGGCAGCGGCTGTTTTATCGGCGTGGGCCTATACCGTATTACTAATGCCGATACCAATCCTGTCCTGTCTGAGGCGCTAAATAAAAATGCGGCGGGAGCCGATGTTTTTACGGGCCGGGCTGTAAGCCGTGTGATCGTTCATCCGGCCGATCCTAATATCGTTTTTGCCGCCACGACCAACGGCATTGCGGGTATCGGGTCAACAACCAACGGGGCGACGCTTCCCAATGCCGGCATTTACCGAACCACGAATGCCATGTCGGCCAGTCCGACGTTTACTCAATTGTCGATACAGGGAACGGGCGGTGCGAGCCGTGCGGTAACCGATCTCGCGACAGAGCCGGACAATGCGAACCGTCTGGTCGCGGCTGTGATTGGATCCGGAGGAGACGGAGGAGTGTATCTCTCCACGGATGCATTGGCGCCGACGCCGACGTTTACCCGCTCGTTGATGACGTCCGACGGGAGCACGTTGGGCAGGACCGAATTCGCGGTCAATAAGATCGGCCCGGTCGTGACGATCTATGCCGCGACCGGTACAGCCAGTGGCACGCTTTATAAGTCGATCGATGGTGGTCAAACATTCCTGGTTACGGGTGCTCAAACAGGTTTTTGCAGCACGCAGTGCTTTTATGACATCGCTGTAGCGGTCGATCCGACCGACCCAAATAAGGTTTATCTCGGAGGATCACCATCACTGGTTTTTGGACGCTCCGTCAACGGTGCGGTTACGGCATTAGCTAATAGCTCGGCCAATTTGCACGTCGATACTCAGGCGTTTGCAATCGCGCCTTCAAACCCGAACATTCTTTATTTTGGGAGCGACGGCGGAATTTGGAGGACTACAAATGTCAATGCCACACCGATCGTCTGGAACTCATTAAACAATTCGACCTTTAGCGCGACCCAATTTATGGGGATCGCGGTTCATCCGACGGACACAAATTATTTGCTCGGCGGGACTCAGGACAATGGAACCGAATTTTTGGCTCCCGACGGCGTAACGTGGATTCGTTCGGACGGCGGAGACGGCGGGTTTGCCGTGATCGATCAGAATGCGACCGATACGGACAACATCGTTGCGTATCACACGTATTTTAATTCTACGGGTTCACAGATCGGCTTTTCGAGGGCACTAACAACGGTTTCTCCCGGTGACCCTAATTGGAGTGCAATTCGAGGATGCGGCACCGCTGCGAGCATTATACCCAACGGAATGAATTGCACCGACTCCGTGCTTTTTTACGCGCCGATGGTTGGCGGGCCGAACGCGCCCGGAAGTATTGGGAACACCCTTTACTTCGGAACGTCCCGGCTTTACCGGTCGATCAACCAGGGAACGACGATGACAGATGTCAGCGGCGTCCTCCCCGGCAACGTCAGAATAAGCGCTATTGGTATCGCGCCGCAGAATGACGACATACGCCTCGTTGGCACAACCGGTGGCACATTATTTCTCTCAACCGCGGCCGGAGCCACGTCGATGACCAGCTTAGCCGTGCCATGGCCCACGAGATATGTCTCCCGCGTTGTGATCGATCCGGCAAACTCCAACGTCGCCTACGTTGCGCTCAACGGATTTGGCCTGGCATCGGGACAACATGTGTGGAAAACCTCAAATTTATTGAGTGGAACCCCCACATGGGCGGCGGCTGGCGGCGGGATTCCGGACGCGCCAGTGAATGCTCTGGTGATTGACCCACTCGATCCGAACACGATCTATGCCGGATCGGATATCGGCGTGTTCAAAACTTCGGATGGTGGAGCAAATTGGATACCGTTTAGCGAGGGGCTGCCACGAGTCGCGGTTTTCGGAATAGCAATTCAGCCATCGAGCCGGACATTGCGAATCGCGACCCATGGCCGGGGCATTTGGCAAATGAGCCTCTCGGCGTCAAATGTTTCGATCTCAGGACGGATCATATCAACGACCGGCAGCGGTTTGAGGAATGTGAGTGTCCAGCTTACGGATTCGAATAACGTTTCGCGGACTGCCACCACCAGCTCATTTGGCTTTTACGGCTTTGATCAGGTTCCGGTCGGTAATACTTATACGGTGCGAGTAAGCAGCCGTCTCTACCGGTTTGCGTCCCGCAGCGTTACTGTAACCGCCGCGGTGGATAATTTCGATTTCGTTGGGCTGGAATAAAGGCAATCACCGTCATTTTTCAAATTCCTGTCCAGTAAACCGGCGCCAGCGGATATAGTTCGAGCCGGTTCTTGAATTTCGACTCGGAGAAAAAGGCTAATGACGCGGAATCACTAAACTCAAAATACCCGCCAATCTCGAGAAAATTTCCCTTTTTACTGAACGAATATCCGGAGTTTACACTGTAAAATACAGAAAAATAACACTATGACCTTTTTATCAATCATGTATAATAAGAGTTAGGGTTCGACGCCTTGGGCCGATCCAAATCATTCCTATAAGTTACAACTCGTCCAAATAGAAAGTCTCAGCCGACCCAACAGTCAAAAAAACGCCCCGCCACTCGCAGTTGCAAGGACTGGTTTTTTAGTGAGTCTTCCGTAGCTACTTTCCCGGTTAATCAACCTCTCACTGATCAATCGCTATGACAACTTTAGATCCCAAAATATCGAGAAATCAGATTCTGCTAATACCTGTGACCATTACGTTGTTCCTTTTGGGAACCGCCTTGTGGTCTATTTGGCATGAGTATTACCAGTCGAATGCGGCGCGTCAAGACACTGTGTGGATTGCCTCGATATTATCGGTGCTCAACATTTTTCTGGCGGGTTGCCTGTTAACAATTTATGTTCTAAGCAGATCCCGCAGAAAACTTTCGAACGAAAACGAAGAGTTGCAGCAAACAGACGAGTTCTTGCGTGAATCCGAAGAGCGATACCGCATCGTTACTGAATCGGCGTCTGATGTGATCATGACGATCGACCAGGAGCACACGATCCTTTTCGTTAATCCGGCGGCGGAAAAAATATTTGGCTACACGGTCGCCGAAATGACCGGCAATAAACTGTTTATGCTGATACCCGAACATCTGCGTGATGCTCACGCGGCGGGGATGAAGCGGTATAACGAGACAAATAAACGGAGGGTCTCATGGCAGGGTGTTGAGCTGCCGGCGCTGCACAAGGATGGCCATGAGGTGCCGATCGAGGTTACATTCGGCGAAATCAAAAGGGATGGCGAACGCCTGTTTACGGCGGTCATTCGCGATATTACCGAGCGAAAACGGGCTGGCGAAGATCTGAAACAGAATCTTTCCCTGCTTACCTCGACATTTGAGGCGACCGCCGAGGGCATATTGGTCGTTGACCGAAATAACCGGATCATAACGTATAACCAGCGTTTTGTTGATATGGCTCAAGTTCCCGATGAGGTCATTAAAACAATGGACAGCGGTAAAGTTATGAATTTTGTTTTAGACCAGTTAACCGACGCCAAAGGTTTTGTGGAAAGGACAAAACAGCTTACCCGGAAGCCGGAAACCACCGGTTACGACATTATTGAATTTAAAGACGGACGAATCTTCGAGCGTTACAGCCACCCGCAGATGCTGGACGGCAAAGTGGTCGGCAGGGTTGTGAGCTTTCGTGATATTTCGGATCGCAAACGGAGGGAAATCGAGTCGAAGGTGATTTCCGAAATTATTCAGGGTGTCGCGACGACATCTAATCTGGATGAGCTTATCGAGCTTGTTCAGCGATCAATCGGCCAGGCAATTTATGCTGAAAACTTTTACGTCGCTCTTTATGATAAGCAAAGCGAGCTTCTCCACATTCCGTTTTGTAAGGACAAATTCGATGCGGCTTCGCCGCCGCAAAAACTGGGCAGAGGGCTGACGGCGTATGTATATCGTCACGGCCGCCCGGCGCTCTTGACCAAAAAACATATTCATCAGTTGATCGAGGATGGCGAGATCGATCTGGTCGGAACGCCGCCGGCAATTTGGCTGGGCATTCCGCTCAGAACGCCGACGGAGATCATTGGCGTTCTGGTCGTGCAGCATTACGACGATGAAAGCGTTTATTCGGAGCGCGACATCGAGCTTTTATCATCCGCGGCCGGGCAAATCGGGCTAGCAATTCAACGAAAGCGTGGAGAGGACGAACTGCGGAAATCCGAAGAAAAATACCGGACCATTCTGGAAACCATCGAAGAGGGATTTTATGAGCTTGATCTGGCAGGAAATTTCAAGTTTGTAAACGATGCGATGGCCGGCTTGTTTAGATTCAGCAAAGAGGAATTGGTGGGACTCAACTATCACCGGTACGTAAATGAAGAAACCGCCAAAGTTTTGTTTCTCGCTTATAACCGGGTTTTTACAACGGGCCAGGCAGTTTCTAATCTTGAGTTTGAAGTGATTCGCAAGGACGGTTCGGAAATGTTCTGCGAAACGTCGATCGCGCTTATCAGGAGTGACGGGGGCGAGCCGGTTGGCTTTCGCGGCGTGGTGCGCGATGTGACGCAGCGTAAAGAGGATGAAGCCACCCGGCGGGAGAGCGAAGCAAATCTCGCCGCCGCGCAGCGGATCACCCATCTTGGAAGCTGGGAATTAGATCTTGCCGATCTGGACGACCTCAATAACAACGAGGTGCGGTGGTCTGACGAAACCTTTCGCATTTTTGGTTATGAGCCGGGGCATGTCGAAGTTTCGAACGAGCTTTTCTACAATTCGGTCCACCCGGACGACCGCCCACGCGTCGCGGCAGTTTTAGCCGACGCTATCGAACAGCGTAAGGTCTTTAATATCGAACATCGTGTTATCTTACCCGACGGGCAAGAGCGGACACTGCACGGACAGGCGGAACTGGTTTTTGACAAGCAGACCGGGCTGCCCTCAAAACTGCTCGGCACCGTTCAGGACATAACCGAACGCCGCCGCACCGACGCGGCATTACGAGACAGCGAATACAAGCTGCGCACTTTGTTTACAAGTATGAACGAGGGGCTGACGCAGGTTGATAAGAACGAAAGAATTGAATTCGTCAACGACCGCCTCTGCGAGATGACCGGTTATGAACGAGAGGAAATGCTTGGCAAAACGACTCTCGAATTGTTATTCGACAAGGAAGGGCGCAGGCTCGTCAATAAAGCGAATAAGCAACGTCAAAAAGGGATTTCGGGACAATACGAGGCACGGCTCAGGAAAAAGTCAGGAGAAATGTTGTGGGTGCTGGTCAGCGGAGCACCAGTCATTGACGACAACGGCGTCTTAACCGGCACATTGGGAATGTTTATGGATATATCCGAACGAAAACGCGCCGCGGAACAATTGCTCCACGACGCTTTTCACGACGGTTTGACCGGTCTCGCCAACCGGGCATTGTTCATGGATCACCTGCAAATGACCATCGAACGATGCAAGAGCCGGCACAGTAATTATTACGCGGTCCTGTTCCTTGATTTCGACCGTTTTAAGGTTATCAACGATTCGCTGGGTCATGCAGAGGGCGACGAATTGCTAAAACAGATCGCCCGCCGGCTCGAATTCCTGACTCGCACCGGCGATCTGCTGGCGCGCCTGGGTGGCGACGAATTTGTTATTTTGCTTACCGAAATGCTCGAGGTAAACGATGCCATCCATGTCGCCGAACGAATCCAAGCGGATCTCAAAGCGGCCTTTGATATCGGCGGCAACGAAGTTTTTATCTCCGCCAGCATCGGTATCGCGCTCAGCACGGACCAGCACAAACGGGCGGAGGATATGCTGCGCGATGCCGATCTCGCAATGTATCGTGCAAAAGCGAAAGGCAAGGCGCGATACCAGGTATTTAATCAGGCATTACGTGCTCAGGCGACAAACCGGCTGCAGCTCGAAACCGAGATACGCCAAGCCATCGAACGCGGGGAATTTGAGGTTTATTACCAGCCGATCGTCAATCTGGAAACGCACGGGCTCAACGGTTTTGAAGCCCTTGTCCGGTGGCGACACCCGACGCGCGGAATGATCGCGCCGGACGACTTTATCCCGGCGGCGGAGGAAACGGGGCTTATTCTGCCGCTGGGCCGCTGGATACTCGGCGAGAGTTGCCGGCAGATGCGCGAGTGGCAGGACGCCCATCCGGGCTCTTCGTTTTTGATCGTAAGCGTCAATCTTTCCTGCAAACAGTTTTTGCAGTCCGATCTTGCCGAACAAGTTGCTCTAACGCTCAAAGCGACCGGTCTCGCTCCGCGGTGTCTGAAACTTGAGATCACGGAAAGCTATCTGATTGAAAACAACGAGAAGGCGGTCAAGATCATGAATCGCCTGCGCGATATCGGAGTTGAGCTCAGCCTGGATGATTTCGGCACCGGTTATTCGAGTTTGAGCTACCTTCATCAACTGCCCGTGAGCAGCCTGAAAATCGACCGCTCTTTTGTCAGCCGAATGACCGAAAGCGAAGAAAATTACGAAATTGTCAGGACTATCATACAACTCGCCCAAAACCTAAAAATACAGGTTATCGCCGAAGGTATCGAGACCGCCGATCAGCTCGATCAGCTTTGCCTGCTAAAATGCGGATATGGTCAGGGTTATTTCTTTTCAAAACCGATGGAAGCCGAAATGGCCGCAGCTTTTATTAGCGACAACGCGGACAATTTATCCAGCTATGACGAGCAATCGGTTATCAATTTGGAATTGAATATGTAGATGAATTTATTGAGTTTTCTGGCTAGACGGACGAGCCGCATTTGCCGCTTTGCGGTATTCCGGCGTCCACCGTAACACTAAATAATGCGGGTCAAGCGTAACTGACTCGGCGCGAAAATTTACCGGAAAAGAAAACGTCGTTTCATCTCTGCTAACTTTTACCGTGCGAATAAGACGCTGACCTTGCTTGCTCTTAGCTTCTATTTCCAGTGTAGCTTGGTAATAAGGTGACGTTTGAGTTACTACGCCTCGCAGACTCCCCGCTTCTTGTTTCCACGTTAGTTGAAACTCCGGAGCCCCCGCACGCTTGAACCACTGGTCATAAAACCACTGAAGATTTCTGCCCGCGTCCGTTTCAATCGCCTGCAATAGTTCATTCCAGGTAATTTGTCTAAAGGCGTATCGGCGTGTGATGCTCCGAAGAATACGCTGAAACTTTTCTCGCCCTAACTCACGCGAAAGCATATCAAAGACAAGAAAGCCTTTATTATAGGCTAAATTACGATGCTCCAATTTCGGCTGTAAATTCGATAGCGGCTGGTCAATGCCAGCGCCAACCAATTTGAAATATCCAAGAGCACTGTAATTGGGGTCATACTCAAAACCTGTCCGCCGGTATAGTTCGGCGGCATCAGCACCCGCTAATTTTTCTACTACGCGCAAGCCTCCGTATTCGGCCATTGCTTCTTCCATATAAAGTCCAGGCGGCGTTTTCAACGCGACGACGTTTGGAAACCATTGATGGCTAAATTCGTGGCCAAAGAAATTTAGAACATACTTCACATCCGGCGCGTCGAAAGCGCGGCTGTTAATCAGTATAAAGCCTTGCACTCCCGTCGCATTAAAACCCGCTTTTTGGGCTAAATCTCGCGGTATCTCAACGAGGGCGAATTCATCAAAAGGGTAAGCTCCGAACTCTTGCGTCAGGACGTTGAGAATTCTTGAAACACCATCTAAATACTGTGCCATATTTTGACGAGGATTCAGCAAGTAAGCTGCTACCGGAATAGAACCATTGTGCCGGACAACAGTATAGTTGCCTGCGGCAAATGCAAAATATGTCGGGTGAATAATCTCATACTTGAATACGCCTCGCTCTGCATCCTGAGTCGAACTGCGTCTATTGCCGGTTGCATAAACCGTCTGTCCGGCGGGAACGGAGAATCGAAGTGTGCCGATACCTTTATCATTTTCACCGTCAACCAAAGGATACCAGTCCGTTCCCCAAGCGGACGCCAAAGAAACTTCAGAGCCTATGTAGAACTGGTTAGCCAGCTGTTCGCCGCCCGCATACGAAAAGCGCAGCAAGACAGCTTGACCAGCGGAAATCGGATGAAGAGGGCGGACAATCCATTTAATGCTTTTGCCGCTCACGGTTTTCCTCTCAACTTTGGCAATCCCTGCACTTGCGGCGGGCTCAACCACTTCAACTGTGAATTCGTGCATTAATTCGCTCAAGGAAAGTCGAAGATCCGCTTGAGGCTTAATGCTCGCGGGCAGTCGCATCGTCCCTGTCGCTTCCAGACGGTGGGCGGCTGGTAAGACCTTGATGTCGAGATCATACTGAACGGCTTTTTTAGCAAAAACATTGCGTTGAGTTTGGGCCAGACCAAGGGGCACCAGTGAAAGAAAGACCAATAGAGCGGCGAAGAACTTCCTCATAAAAACGATTCTCCTTCTGCAAACGGTTTACACGTTCTCAAAAAACAAAGTTACACATGAAAGCGCGTCCTTGTCTTTCACAAAAGAAACATTTTTAACTCGTATTAGCGCTGGCGATGAAGGGAGCGGAATTCGGAGGGCGTAACACCGATATGATGCTTGAAAAGCCTTGAAAAATGAGCCTGGTGGGAAAAGCCGGCGTTCAAAGCGATTTCCGCAAGCGGCAGATCGGACGTGGAAAGTTTGTCGCAGGCGAATTGAATCCGCAGTCCTCGAAGATATTCACCTATGGTATAGCCGTAGAATCTGCGAAACTCCCGAGCCAAATGCACCGAATGAACGCCAACTATTTTAGCGACGGCCGCGAGACTGACGGTATCTGTATAATGTGCATGAAGAATCTCTTTCGCCTGTTTGAGCCACGGCGGGATTTTACGCTCAAAGGCCGGTCTGGCGTTTCGTGACAGCTCGGCGATAAGCTCAAGCGACAATCCTTCTATCGAAATTGGTGACGCGCTGTCCATAATGTGCGTTTCTTTGTAGATCCGCGCCGCCAGCATCGACAGCATCGCCCCCCGAATGTGACTCACCTGGTTAAATATCTTTGATAAAGAATGCAGAGACTCCAATCTCTCAGGCAAGACTTCGATGAGAAAACAATGTATTCCGCTCCGGTCGTACAGGTTGGCGTGGGCTTCGCCGGCGGGCTTGACGATCACACTATGTGAATTGCATTCAAAATGTCGCCTATCAAGCACCTCAGTGAACGAACCGTTGAGGATAAAAGCAATGTTGGCGTTTTCATGATAATGTCTGGGAAGCTTCTGACTTGCCTTATGAGCGGTTTCCGTGAAAACGAGTCCGTTAATCTCAAAACTCTTTAGCTTTTCTCCTAGTGTGATAGGACTAAAAGTCCGCACTCCTCCGGTTGGGGCAATTGATTTCATTAAAAAAACAGTTTTCTCTATATTAGCTTAAACACTTCAGACCTCTATTCTATGACATAAATATCCAGAACTTTAAGAAACAGCGAAATATCGAGCTGATTATTAACTTCGATGTAGTTGATGATCCTTTGTTCCATTCAATGCATCGATATGCCACCTAACTCGTATGATCCATCACGATCCGCCAGCCGTCTTTGAACTTGCGGAATGTTAGTGTGAATTTGCCGTGTGGGTTGTCGGCCTCGCGGGTCAATGCCCAACTGCCGAGAACGACGGCTGCGTCCTTTGAAATTACGAAAAACTCAAGGTCGGAAAACTTCAAAACACCCATTTTTGCCCGCGAATCGTAGCCCTTTTTGTACCGGTCGAGCGTTGGCTGCCAGCCCCGGGTGACGCTCGTCGTCGAGACGAATACCAGCTTTTCCGATTTCCAGTATCCGGCCATAAAGCCATCGATGTCGCCCCGGTTCCAGGCGGCGGCCTGGTCGTCCATAACCTTGCGAATGTCAGCCGTGGTTTTGTCGTTGGACTGGCCCAGCGCAACCGCGACGGAGATCACAAAAACGACGGGAAATATGTTGATGAATTTCATATTGGAAAGTCTCGCTCAAGTCAGCCGAGAACGCAAAGGAAAAGGGCAGCTGATGCCTGCCATCAACCGCCCAATATTAGGATCAAAATCTCGCTATTTGGGCGTTTTAGTCGAGGCAGCCGCGGCCGCGTCGGCCTTTTGTTTGTCGGTCAGCGCGATGCCCATTTTTTCGAGCGTGGCGGCATTGAGCGTACCAGTCACTTTCATTTTGTTCGTATCCTGATATTTCTTCAGGCCTTCGCGGGTCGGGTCATCAAGTTTGCCCGTCAGCTCGCCCGTGTACATCTTGCCGTCAATGAGCAGCTTTTGAGCGGCTTTGATCTGATCTAGCGTTGCGCGAAACGGAGGCGCTTTTTTCGGGGGTCCCCCGCTTGTCGAGGCAGGCGTTGTGCCTGCCGGTTTAGTCTTCGGTGTTTTTGACGCAGGTTTCGTGGTCGATGTATTTGCTGTCGTGCTTGCGTAAGAATTCGGTGACGCGGGGATCGCTTTTTGTGCGTCTGTCAATGCAACGCCAAATTTTTCGAGCGTCGCCCGGTTGAGCGTCCCGGTTTCTTTGAGACCATTGTCTTTCTGAAAACTCTTGATCCCGGCGCGCGTCGAATCGTTATAGGTGCCGCTCGCTTCGCCATCGTAAAGTTTCTTTTCCTTTAATATCGTCTGGACCTGTTTTATTTGATCCTTTGTCGGACGAAAGACGGCGGGCTTTTTCGCCGTGCTGGTGTTGGCCGAGGTCGACGCGGTTGACGAAGACGTGCCCTGAGCAACGACCGCCGCCGCAAAGAAAAGTGAAGCTGAAATAACCAATAGTAATTTTCTTAACATTATTATTCTCCAGATTTGTGGGATGACATTCAGAATAAACAGCCTAGAAAAGACGTCGCCGTCAAGTCCAAAACTCATCCGAGATTATAGTACTTTGTGAGAGAAGTATTATCCTATTTTGGCAATATGTCAAGCCCGTTTTCGTATGAATGTAGCTAGCATATGATATGTCCGGTTTATGTAGCAGGTGATAAGTCCGCTTTTAGGGGCGAAGGGTAGAGGATGGTAGCAGGAGACTTGAAACTGCT